>NZ_BAABCY010000063.1:0-89194 GCF_039539345.1 Snuella lapsa
TAATTTTTAATATAACTAAAGTGCTGCAATGAAATTGCAGGGTTTTAGACCCTAATTTGAAACCAATAAAACGAATTTCACCTCCATAAACAAACCGAGCAATACTAAATTAGTATTGCTCGGTTTGTTTTAACCAATTATTAACAAAAGACCCGAGAATATTTTAACCAATCATTAACAGCGCATAAAGAAATATTTTAACAATTTGCATTGCTCAAATAAGGGCTGTATATTCGAGGTTTTTAAAAAATAAACATAATGGAAGAGATAGGTACAATTGATATTAAAACAATTAATGAAAAGATAGAGAAAGAAAGTGCTTTTGTTGATTTGCTAATATTAGAAATGAACAAAGTTATTGTAGGACAAAAGCACATGGTAGAGCGTTTACTTATTGGTTTGCTTGGTCAAGGCCATATTTTGTTAGAAGGTGTTCCTGGTTTGGCAAAAACATTAGCCATTAACACCTTGGCCAAAGCGGTACATGGTAGTTTTAGCAGAATACAATTTACGCCAGATTTATTACCTGCGGATGTAACTGGTACGCTAATTTACAACATGAAGGTTAACGATTTTTCCATTAAAAAGGGTCCTATTTTTGCAAATTTTGTGTTAGCTGATGAGATTAACAGGGCACCTGCTAAAGTACAATCGGCTTTACTTGAAGCTATGCAAGAAAGACAGGTTACCATTGGAGACGAGACCTTTAATCTGGACAAACCATTTTTAGTAATGGCAACACAGAATCCGGTAGAACAGGAAGGAACTTATCCGTTACCAGAAGCACAGGTAGACCGTTTTATGTTAAAAACGGTTATTGATTATCCTAAACTAGACGAGGAGCAACTTATCATGCGAGCCAATTTAAAAGGGGCATGGGATCAAGTGAACCCTGTTGTATCTATAGATCAAATCTTAAACGCGCAACAAGCAGTTAGGGAGGTCTATATGGATGAAAAAATAGAAAAATACATTCTGGACATTATTTTTGCAACACGATATCCAGAGAAATATAAACTTGCCGACTTAAAACCATTAATTTCTTTTGGGGCATCGCCACGTGGTAGTATTAATTTGGCAACGGCTGCAAAATGCTATGCTTTTATAAAGCGTCGTGGCTACGTAATTCCTGAAGATGTTAGGGCTGTAGTTTACGATGTGTTAAGGCACAGAATTGGTATTACCTATGAGGCTGAAGCAGAAAATGTAACCTCAGTGGATATTATCAACAAAATAGTAAATGAAATAGAAGTACCTTAAAGGTTAACAGTACTCAGGGGCAAATAGCAGTTGCTCGCGCTACTGATTACTAAAAAGACTCAACAGTTATTATCATAGCTGTAAACTGAGACTGAAAACTGTTTACTGAATAAATGGATACTAAGGAATTACTAAAAAAAGTACGAAAAATAGAGATCAAGACACGACGGTTGTCTGATCATATTTTTGGAGGGGAATACCATTCGACCTTTAAAGGCCGTGGTATGACCTTTAGTGAAGTACGCCAATATCAATTTGGCGACGACGTACGAAATATAGACTGGAACGTAACGGCCCGTTACAACGAACCTTTTGTAAAGGTTTTTGAAGAAGAGCGAGAACTTACCATGATGCTCATGGTAGATGTTTCGGGTTCTGAGCTATTTGGTACCGAATCCCAATTTAAAAATGAAGTAGTTACTGAGATAGCAGCTACCCTAGCGTTCTCTGCAACACAGAACAACGATAAAATTGGTTTAATTTTATTTTCTGACAAAGTTGAACTTTATATCCCGCCTAAAAAAGGGCGCTCGCATGTACTCAGAATTATTCGGGAACTTATCGAATTTGAACCGGAAAGTAAGCAAACCAATATTGCGGAAGCTTTGAAATTTATGTCTAATGTAATGAAGAAAAAGGCTATTGCTTTTGTTTTATCTGATTTTATAGCGGACGACTATAGCCAAACAATGAAAATTGTTGCCGGAAAACATGATGTTACTGGTATTCGTATCTACGATAAACGTGAAGAGGAGATTCCAAATCTAGGCATGGTACAAATGCAGGATGAGGAAACAGGTGAGCTTATGTTGGTAAATACTGCTTCGAAGAAAGTACGACGAAACTACAGTAAATTTTATCACGAAAAAGTAGATTATTATAAAGAGAGTTTCAATAAATCGGGTGCAGGTACAATAGATTGTCGCGTAGACGAAAGTTATGTAAAAAAGCTTTTAGGGTATTTTAAACAAAGAGGATAATACGATTACGATTTATGGTTAACAATTTTAGATTTACAAATTTTAAAATAAAACAGGATAAGAAACTTGTTTTGTCTTTATTCTTTGTTTTTTGTTCTTTATTCTCCTTTGCGCAAGTAAAAGCTGCTATTGATTCTACAAGTATAAAAATAGGGGAACAAATAACCTATCACATTCAAGTGGAAACGGACACCACTAGTTTGGTGGTTTTCCCTGAGGGACAAACGTTCACACCTCTTGAAATGATAGCATCTTATCCTATAGATACTTTAAAAAATCAAGACAGGTACAATCTTATAAAAAAGTATGGCTTAACTCAATTTGATTCGGGAGCTTATACTATACCGAGACAAAAAATAATAATTGGGGATAAAACATTTTTTACCGACTCCTTAAAAGTTGTGGTAAACAATATAATTATAGACACAACGAAACAAGGACTCTATGATATAAAGCCTATTATAGAGGTTAGGAAATCGTCAAGTAAATGGTGGCAATATGTTTTACTAACACTTTTAATTCTGGGCATTATAGGTTTTTTGATGTTTTGGTTTATATGGCGGAAAAAACCATTAACGGAGGCTGAACAAATAGCTTTATTACCTCCTTATGACCGCGCTAAATTAGCATTGAAAAAACTTGATGAAAGCCACTATTTGGAGCACTCTGAATTGAAAGAGTACTACTCTGAATTAACACTCATTATTCGTAAATACTTAGATGAAAAGGTGTACGATCATTCTTTGGAAAGCACTACGGATGAATTAATTACAAGACTACAATTGCTTAAAGAGGCCAACAAAATAGACCTAAGCAGGGACACCATAAAAAACATTGAAAACATCTTAAAACGGGCCGATTTAGTAAAATTTGCCAAATCGGCTCCAGATATTGCCTTAGCTGAACTGGACAGGGAAACGATTGATGCAGAAATAGACCATGTAAAAGAAGTGCTTCCTGAGCCCACGGAAGAAGAAAAACTTTTAGACGAAAAGTACAGGGAGACCTTGGAACGTAAAAAAAGGCATAAAAAAATTATCATTACTGCCGTTATTAGTGTGTTTCTTTTATTTGCTACCATAACTGGGTTTTCGATAAAATATGGTTTTAACTATGTAAAGGACACAATTATTGGCCACAGTAGCATGGAGCTTTTAAAAAGCGATTGGGTAACCAGTGCTTATGGTTTCCCTCCTATAACATTATCTACGCCAAAAGTATTAAAACGTATGACTCCCCAATTGCCAGAGGAACTAATGGCTCAAGTGGACATGACTATGTTTGGGTATGGTAGTTTAATAGATAAATTTAGTGTTGTTGTTGCTACTTCCAAATTTAAAAACCTAGGTGAAAATAAAATTGATATAGAAAAAGCCATAGAGGGTAACTTAAAAACATTTGAGGCTGCTGGTGCTCAAAATATTGTTACCAAGAACGAAAAATTCGCAACACCCAATGGTGCTGAAGGTATTAAAGTATATGGTTCTCTAGACTTACCTATACCTAACACTGATAAACTGGAGAGGGGCAATTATGTTATTTTAGGCTTTACCGCAGAGCATGTTATTCAACAGCTTATAATGTCATGGCGAGAAAATGATACTTACGCAGACCAAATAGCAGAACGTATTTTAAACTCAGTTGAACTTAAAGAAGCAGCAGAATAATGTTTGAAGGGATCCAATTTTTAAACAAAGAATTTTTCTGGGTATTATTAGCACTACCCCTAGCTATACTTTGGTATAGTTTTAAGCATAAAAAGCAAACCGCTGAGCTTAAAATTTCCAGTTTAAAAGGGTTCAAGCTTACCAACTCTTGGCTACCAAAAGTTAAGCATCTATTGTTTATATTTAGACTAGTGGCTTTAGCCCTACTAATCACTGCCCTAGCCAGACCTCAAACGGTCGATGTATCTACAAGAACAAAAACCACTCGCGGTATAGACATCGTCATGGCAATAGACGTATCGGCCAGTATGTTGGCAAAAGACTTGTCTCCTAACAGGCTAGAAGCTCTAAAAAATGTGGCTGCGGAATTTATTAAAGGTAGACCTAACGATAGAATTGGTCTTGTAGAATATGCTGGTGAAAGTTATACAAAAACGCCTATTACGAGTGATAAAGCTATTGTACTAAGATCGTTAAAGGATATAAAATACAACACTATTATAGAGGGAGGAACTGCCATAGGTATGGGATTAGCTACTGCTGTAAACCGATTGAAAGACAGTAAAGCCAAAAGTAAAGTAATTATTTTACTCACCGATGGTGTAAACAATTCTGGCTTTATAGATCCTAAAATAGCAAGCGAACTGGCTGTAGAATACGGCATAAAAACCTATACTATTGGATTAGGCACCAATGGAATGGCCTTATCTCCAATAGCAATAGATCCAAGAACTGGAGACTTTCAATACGGGCGTGTACAAGTTGAAATTGATGAAGAGCTTTTAAAGGAAATAGCCCATGTTACGGGAGGGAAATACTTTAGGGCAACTAACAACAAAAAACTTCAGGAGATTTACAGTGAAATCAATAAGCTTGAAAAGACAGATATAGAGGAATTTAAGTACTATAATTACCAGGAAAAGTATCGGTCGTTAGTGATCTTGGCCGGACTGCTTTTAATAGTGGAATTACTATTGCGATTTACCTTTTTTAGAAGTTTTGTATAACAGAAAGGTGTATATGTAGTAGATATGATCTGTGAAATGTTTGAATGGTAAAAACAAATTAAGATAATTAATGTATTTGAGGGGAATAACTAAACAAATACACGAAAAACAAATAAAAGATTAATGTATCAATTAGAAGAGAAAATATGGTTTTGGGCATTGATTATTATTCCGATAATAATCCTATTCTTTTTGGTGCTCCAAATATGGAAACATAAAGCTCAGTCCCGTTTTGCCAACAAGCAATTACTTAAAAGATTAAGCCCAAATAGGTCGTTATTCAAATCTATTCTCAAAATTATTGTTTTGAGTTTAGCTTTTGCCTGTTTGGCTATAGCCTTGGTAAATCCTAAAGTTGGAACAAAGTTAGAAACGGTAAAACGTGAAGGTGTGGACATTGTCTTTGCTGTAGATGTTTCTAAAAGTATGCTAGCTGAGGACATAGCGCCAAACCGATTGGAAAAAGCAAAACAACTGGTAACGCAAATAATAAATAATTTGGCCAGCGATCGAATTGGTATTATTGCCTATGCAGGAAAAGCATTTCCTCAATTACCAATTACCACCGACTATGCAGCTGCCAAGATGTTTTTACAAAACATGAATACCGATATGCTGTCTTCGCAAGGAACGGCTATAAATGAAGCCATTAAATTAGCAAAAACCTACTTTGATGATGAAGAACAAACCAATCGGGTATTGATTATTATTTCTGATGGTGAAGATCATAGTGAAGAAGCTGCTCTGGTTGCTGAAGAAGCTAACGAAGAAGGCATTCGCATTTTCACTATTGGTGTAGGAGACATAAAAGGAGGCCCTATTCCGGAGAAAAGAAACGGGATTGTACTTAACTATAAAAAAGACAGCAATGGGGAAACCGTAATTACGCGCTTAAATGAAGAAACACTTCAAAACATTGCAAGTAAAGCCAATGGTATTTACATTAATGGGAAAAATACTAATAGTGTTGTAGAAAATATTCGTGACATATTAAATGCGATGGACAAAACAGAATTCGAAGCGAAGCAATTTGCCGATTTCAAAGATCAATTTCAATGGTTTTTAGGCTTTGGTATTTTCTTCTTACTATTAGATATTTTCTTGCTAGAACGAAAAACAGCTTGGCTTAAAAAGTTGAATTTATTTAACGAAAACTTATAGTTAACTAACAATAAAGCGGCTTTGTTTAATAAAAATGGTTAAACATTTATAATTTTTTTAACGATAGGAAAAAATGAGGTTTTATATCTTAGAAATAAAAATGAAACAGATAACAACATTTATCTTGGTATTGATTGCTTCATTTTCTTTTTCGCAAGAGATGGACAAGGAACAATTATTGGCTCTAAAAAAAGCGAATGATTATGTATATGAAGCCAATAATTTAATAGGTAAAGAAGATTTTGTTTCGGCCGAAATGGCCTACCGAAAAGCCATTTCCAAACAACCAGAGAACATAGCAGGTATCTATAATCTAGGCAACTCTTATTATAGCGAAGGAAACTTTGAAGAAGCTTTATACCGCCTTCAGGAAGCAGCTAAAAATGCTGCCTCAAAAGCTGAAAAGCATAAAGCTTTCCATAATATTGGGAATGCCTTAATGCAAAATAAGAGATGTAAAGAAGCTGTTGAGGCCTTTAAAAATGCTTTAAGAAATGATCCAACTGATGATGAGACTCGTTATAACTTAGGAATAGCAAAAGCCTGCGAAGAACAGCAAAAACAGGATCAAAAGGACGAAAATAAAGACGATCAAAACAAAGAGGATAAGGAAAACCAAGATCAAAATAAAGACCAGCAAGACAAAGAAGAAAACCAGGACAAAAAGGATCAAGAAGGCGATAACAAAGACGATCAAAAAGACGAGGAAAAAGGTGAAGAGGATAAAAAAGAAGGGGACGACAAGAAAGACGAGGAAGGCAAGCCTAAAGATGAAAAAGAAAAGAAAAACGAAGGTGACAAAAACGAAGACAAACAACAACCAAGACCACAATCTGGACAGTTGTCTCCTCAGCAAATAAAAAGTTTGTTAGAAGCCATGAACAACCAAGAACAAAAAGTTCAAGAAAAAATGAATGCTGAAAAACAGAAGGGCATCAAAATAAAAACAGACAAAGATTGGTAAAGTAAATTGCGATTAATTGATTACAAATTTTGAGATTTGCCTTATATCCTAAAAATGTAAATCGTAGATTTAACATTGTATATAAATAATGAATTTTATAAAAAAACATATTATACTGGTTTTATTACTCGCTACAAGTTTGTTATCTGCACAGGTAACGTTTGAGGCAAAAGTTAGTAAACAAAAACTAGGCATCAATGAACGTTTGCGTATTGATTTTGTAATGAATCAAGATGGCGATAATTTTAACCCTCCTGATTTTAATAATTTTACTGTAGTAGGAGGCCCCAATCAATCGGTACGCAATATATGGAACAATGGTGTAAGAAGCTATGAGAAAACCTATAGTTACTTTTTAGCACCTAAAAAACGTGGCAATTTTACTATTAACCAAGCTACAATTAACATAAAGGGAAATGTATATAAAACGCTTCCCATTAAGATTGAGGTCACAGCAGCAATAGATAAACCAAAGGACCCTAATGATCCAGATTATATTGCTTCTGAAAACATTCATCTAGTTGCCGAAGTTTCTAAAACCAATCCTTATCTAAACGAAGCTATTACAGTTGTTTACAAACTATATGTAGCTTTGGATACTGGCGTAAATAATTGGCGTGAAATAGACAGCCCCAGATACAATGACTTCTGGAGCCAAAATATGGATACTCAAGGACAAAAAGTTCAAAATGGCACTTATAATGGCGAGGATTATCGTTTCTTGGTATTACGAAAAACCGTATTGTACCCTCAAAAAACAGGGAAGTTAAATATTGAGCCCTTAACTTTAGACATTTCGGTGCAAGTCCCAACCAACAGACGCGATATTTTTGGCAGCCGTTTAATGAAACGTGTTAACAGAACGGTTTCTGCCGGCAATAAGACAATTAACGTTAAGCCATTGCCCGAAGCAGGTAAACCAGTAGATTTCACTGGAGCTGTAGGCGACTTTAACTTTGATGTTACTACATCGAAAACAGAACTCAATGCAACTGAATCTTTACAAATTAAGGTTGGCGTTCGAGGTAATGGTAATTTAAAACTGTTTAAACTCCCTAAGGTTTCTTTACCAAGCTCTCTTGAAGTTTACGAACCAGAGCATACCGAAAACGTTAAAACAACTTTAGCTGGTATGCAAGGTAGTATTTTAGATACTTACACTGTGGTACCTCAATACAAGGGCAAATATCCAATACCTAACATATCGTTTTCGTACTTCGATTTAAAAACTGAAAGTTATAAGCGATTAACTTCCAAAGATATTGTTATTGATGTACTAGAAGGCCCTACCAATAATGCCGATACAAATGACAATACCGTTGTTTCCAACATTGGAAAACAACGTGTTGTTTTAAATAGTGATCAATTTGCTTTTATTAAGACCAAAACAACTTTTAAAGGTGTTGAGGACTCATTTTTCTTCAAAACAAAATTGTTTTGGAACTTATTATTGTTGCCATTTATAGCGATTCCATTGGCTATTGTAATTCGCAAAAAGAAGGCCAGTCGGGATGCCGATGTTTTAGGCAATAGAATTAGGAAAGCAGATCGCTTGGCTAAAAAGTATTTAAGTAATGCCAAAAAATCACTTGGTAAGAAAGAAGCTTTTTATATTGCTTTGGAAAAAGCATTACATAATTACTTAAAAGCTAAATTACTTATTGAAACAAGTGACCTTAGTAAAGATAAAATTATTAGTTTACTTAAGGAAAAACAGGTAGAGGACAGTGTTGTTAATGAATTTATTCAAATTATTGAGAGCTGTGATTTGGCACGCTATACTCCAATTAACAATGTAACAATGCAGGAAGACTATAACAAAGCTGCAAAAACTATTTCTTTAATAGATAAACAAGCGAGTTAAGATGAGAAACATCCTTTATATCCTAATATTTCTGTTTAACCTAGTGGGTTTTAGTCAAAATGACGCTTTGTTCGAGCAAGGAAATACCTTGTATAATGATGGAAAATATGCCGAAGCTATAGAAAAATACCAGGCTATTTTAGACGCTAAGCAGCATTCATCCGCATTATACTTTAATTTAGCAAATGCCCACTATAAGCTTAATAATATAGCACCGAGCATTTACTATTATGAAAAGGCTTTACAATTAGATCCTAATGATACGGATATAAAAAACAACCTAGCCTTTGCAAAGAACATGACTATTGATGCCATTGATATTGTTCCTGAAGGTTGGGTTGCCAAACTTATAAAAAACATCACCAATAGTTTGTCTTTTGATAACTGGGCCAAGTTAGCCATCGTTTGGGTATTCTGCTTCGTTGTTTTATTTTTAATTTATTATTTCGCTTATACTACCTTTAAAAAGCGCCTGGCATTTATAGCTAGTTTAGCATCTTTATTTTTATTGTGTATTACGCTTGTATTGGCTTTTCACAGCTATAATTTAACTAAAAAGGATCGCCCAGCAATTATTTTTGCTCAAGAAAGCAAGGTAAAGAGCGAGCCCAATTCCCGAAGCGAAGAGTCCTTTAGGTTACATGAAGGCACCAAAGTCCAAATTTTAGACACTGTTAACAATTGGAAAAAAATTAAATTAACCGACGGAAAGACGGGGTGGGTTTCCAATCAAGACATTAAAGCTCTTTAATAGCTTTCTTTTTATTATCTTGTAAACTACACATTCCTGTTTTTTAAGCATAGGAAGTAATAGGCATAGTACAAACAATTCAAAAGAATCATTCAATGGACATTCAAAAAGTTTTTGAAAACAATAAAACGTGGATTCAGGATAAATTAGCGGAAAGTGAACATTATTTTGAAGAATTGGGAAAAGGGCAAAATCCTGATTTATTGTACATAGGATGCTCTGACAGCCGTGTTACCGCCGAAGACCTTATGGGTGCTCAACCGGGCGAAGTTTTTGTACATCGTAATATTGCTAATATGGTAATAAGCATAGATCTTAATGTAATGTCGGTAGTTAACTATGCAGTAGATCATTTAAAAGTAAACCATATTGTTGTTTGTGGACATTATGCCTGTGGCGGAGTAAAAGCAGCCATGCAATCGGCAGATTTAGGAATCTTAAATCCTTGGCTACGCAATATTAGAGATGTATACCGTATTCATAAAGAAGAATTGAATGCAATTACCGATGAGGACAAGAAATACAACCGTCTGGTAGAACTTAACGTAAAAGAACAGTGTGTTAACTTAATAAAAACGGCAGCCGTGCAACGTGCTTATCGCGATCGGGGCTTAAAAGTTCATGGCTGGGTATTCGATGTACACACTGGAAAACTTATAGATTTAAAAATTGACTTTATAAAATACTTAAAAGACATTATGGAAATTTACCATTTGGATTAGTAAATACCATTTACACCTAAAAACCACCCAATATAGTTCCTTTCTTGTACTATACTTTTGTTTTTCTGGATCAAGTTTCTCTATAGATCAAACTTGATCCCCTGAGCCAATGGCAATTCGGTTGTATAATTAATAGTATTTGTTTGGCGTCTCATATATACTTTCCAGGCATCTGATCCAGATTCCCTTCCGCCTCCAGTTTCTTTTTCACCACCAAAAGCTCCTCCTATTTCGGCTCCAGAAGTCCCAATATTTACATTTGCTATTCCACAATCGGAGCCTACAGCTGACAAAAACTGCTCAGCTTCTCTTAAATTGTTGGTCATTATTGCGGAACTCAGCCCTTGGACAACTTCATTTTGAATAGCGATAGCATTTTCAACATCTCCAGAATATTTTAGTAAGTATAGTACTGGAGCAAACGTTTCATGCTGCACAATGGTATAATCGGGTTGTGCCTCGGCTATAGCCGGCTTTACATAGCATCCACTTTCATAACCTTTCCCCGAAAGCACACCGCCCTCAACAATAATGTTCCCACCCTCATCAGTCACTTTTTCTAAAGCACTTTTATACATCTCTACTGCATCTTTATCAATTAACGGACCTACATGATTGTTTTCATCCAATGGATTACCAATACGTAATTGCCCATAAGCTTCTACTAGGGCTTTCTTTACCTGTTCGTAAATGCTTTCGTGAATAATTAAACGGCGCGTTGATGTACAACGCTGTCCTGCAGTCCCAACAGCACCAAAAACAGCACCTATAACTGTCATTTTTATATCGGCATCGGGTGTTACAATAATGGCATTATTGCCACCCAATTCTAGCAACGATTTTCCTAAACGCGCCGCTACTTCCTGTGCAACTATTTTACCCATTCTAGTAGAACCTGTTGCTGAAATTAAAGGAATACGTTTATCCTTGGTCATAAACTCACCAACTTTATAATCGCCATTAATTAAACATGAAATACCTTCTGGCAAGTTGTTTTCGGCCAACACTTCAGCAATTATATTTTGACAAGCAATACCGCATAGAGGTGTTTTTTCACTTGGCTTCCATACGCAAACATCCCCACAAACCCAAGCCAAAGCAGTATTCCAAGCCCAAACAGCAACTGGAAAATTAAAAGCAGAAATAATCCCAACAATTCCTAATGGATGGTATTGTTCGTACATACGGTGCCCAGGACGCTCGGAATGCATTGTCAAACCATGTAACTGTCTTGACAATCCAACAGCAAAATCACAGATATCAATCATTTCTTGAACCTCTCCCAATCCTTCTTGATAACTTTTTCCCATTTCATAAGACACCAATATTCCCAATGACTCCTTCTTTTCTCTTAGTCTTTCTCCAAACTGGCGCACAATCTCTCCGCGCTGTGGAGCTGGCATCATTTTCCACGTTTTAAAAGCTGTGATAGCAGAATCCATCACTTTCTCATAATCAGATTGGGTCGTTGTCTTTACCTGACCAATTAGCAAACCATCTACAGGCGAATAACTTTCTATAACCACTCCACTAGAAAAGCTATGGGTTCCCGTAGAGGTACCTTCATTTATATGTGCAACACCTAGTGTTTTAAGTGCTTTATCTATACCTATATCTGTAGCAACTGCTTTCATGAATTATCAATTTATTATTTATCGTGAGTTTATTTGCGAATATAACAATAATAAGCTTTTATATTAACAAAAACCTACTAATCTTATATACGACTAGCTAACAGTAATGGACTTCTTTTTACTTATTAAAATACGTAAAATAACATATCCTAAAATACCGGAAACAAAGGATCCCAGTATAACCCCTATTTTTGCAGAACTCAATAAAACAGGATCCAAAAAGGCAAGATTTGCAATAAATAACGACATGGTAAATCCAAGTCCACCAAGAAAAGCGACACCAATTATATACTTAAAGTTAACGCCTTTGGGCAAGTAGGCTATTTTTAGTTTTACGGCTAACCAAGAAGCTAATGTAATCCCTATAAACTTACCTCCAATTAATGCAATAGCAATAGGTAACACCAATCCAAAATCAACTACTGTACTACTCGTTAGGGTTACTCCTGCATTTGCAAAAGCGAAAACCGGCATAATAAAGAATACAATCCAGGGGCGTAAATCATGTTCTATTTTTTGCAAAGGTGAATTGATTTTTTCTGAGGCAATTCTTATGTCTACAGCTGCATGTACTTGTTCTATTTTTAATATCTGATGTGAGCGTACATGTTCCTTCTCTTTTACAAAACTTTGCAACGATGCTTTAATGTTTTCAAAAAACATATCCAGAGTGGTTCTTCTTGTCGCGGGAATAGTTAATGCCAATAGTACGCCTGCAATTGTAGGATGGATTCCCGATTTTAAAAACAGTATCCATACTACCACACTAAGTGGAAAAAATATAAACTTTGAAAAGTATTTTTTAAGTCCCAAAAACACCATGAAAGCGAGGATAATACCTGCATACAAAACCAATGTTAATTGTATATCTGTAGCATAAAAAACAGCTATAACTATAACTGCTGCCAAATCGTCTACAATTGCAAATGCTGTTAAAAACACCTTTAACCCTATGGGTACTTTTTTTCCAAACAATTGTAAAATACCAAGGGAAAAGGCAATATCGGTTGCCATAGGAACTCCCCACCCCCGAACTAAATCTGGATTAGAAATTGAATTAATGTAAATAATAATTGGCACTAAAACACCTCCTAATGCAGCAATAACGGGTAAAGATGCTTTTCGAATAGATGAGAGTTCACCGTCTAATATTTCACGTTTAATTTCCAATCCAACATGAAAAAAGAAAATGGCCATTAAACCATCATTTATCCAAAGGTAAAAGGGTTCTGTTAACTCAAAACCTTTCTCTACAAAACCAAAAGTAACCTCACTTTTTAAAAGATCGTGGTATAAATAACCCCACGGTGAATTAGCTGCGATTAAAGCCATTACAGTAGCGAACAACAACAAAAAGCTACCAGAGTTGGAAGTATTTATTATGCGATCAACAGGTTTTAAGAATGTATTCATTAAACTATTCCATTTCGATTTTCAATATACGCAGAGCTTTAGAAGCATAATATGATGTTTATCATATTTATCCATTTACCAATTGAAATCCCTTAATTTATAGCAGCCAAGGTCATAGAAACCACAGTTTGTTTCATTGCTGTACAAACCATAAATATTAAGCAATGTGATTAGTCTTTCTATATTGAGAAAACAGATAACCTCTCAAGTGAAACAATATACTTGCAAGACTCTGCAATAGCAACTCTTTTTAGTTAAAATTTACTAATGAAATCATCTTTAGTTCACTACAAAACTGTTAACTTTATTTCTTTAACTAAACCTATGGTTACAAGTCCATAGGTATTAATGTAGATTAAAAATTTATTTTGCTATGAACACACGAATATTTTTTGACGCTATCGTTCGTGAATTTGTGGTATATAAAGGTTTTTAGAAACGGAAAGTCTTGTACTAAATACATAGTCTCAACTAACGATTAAAACCAATGAACTGCTTATGAAATGAGCCATAATAACTGAATGGTAATACTCACTGAAATGTTTAGTGGCGAATTACATCTGACCTTTGAAAAACAATAAACTTTAAACAGGTGAAAAAATCTATATATCTACTTGCCTTGGTTTTCACTTTTACATCCTGTAAAAAAGAAAACAATTCTACAACTTCCAATATATTAAACAAACAGCAAAACAATAAGTTTGGAATAGTTATTCATGGAGGCGCTGGAACTATTCTAAAAGAAAACTTGAGTTCTGAAAAGGAACTTGAATACAAAGAAAAACTTGAAGAGGCTATTCGCACAGGTTATACCATTTTAAAAAATGGCGGCAGTAGTATTGATGCTGTTACTAAAACCATTAATATTTTAGAGGATTCGCCATTGTTTAACGCAGGAAAAGGAGCTGTATTCACCAATTCGGGAACCAATGAACACGATGCTTCTATAATGGATGGAAACACATTAAATGCAGGTGCTTCGGCAGGAACGACAACTGTTAAAAACCCTATTAACCTAGCTCGATCTGTTATGGATAAATCTCCTCATGTGATGCTGTCTGGTAAAGGAGCAGAGATCTTCGCTAAAGAACAAGGTCTTGAAATTGTTGACCCAAGTTATTTTTACACAAAAAAACGCTTCGAATCACTCCAAAACATAAAAGGAACACAAAACACAGAGCTTGACCATAATAACAAAACAGCTTTTTACGATACTGCCATCAAGGATTCAAAATTTGGTACTGTTGGCTGTGTAGCTCTAGACCAGAATGGCAATTTAGCTGCTGGAACTTCTACAGGGGGTATGACCAACAAACGTTGGGGACGTATTGGTGATTCTCCAATTATTGGAGCAGGCACCTATGCTAATAATAACACCTGTGCGGTTTCCAGTACTGGGTGGGGCGAATATTTTATTCGTGCTGTAGTAGCTCATGACATATCTGCTCTTATGGAATACAAAGGCTTATCCTTAAAAGAAGCTGCGAAAGAAGTCATTCAAAAAAAAATACCCAAACTCGGGGGCAACGGAGGCATTATAGCCATCGATAAAAATGGCAATATGGTTATGGAATTTAATACAGCAGGTATGTTTCGAGCAACCATAAATGACCGTGCTGAACTATACATTGCTATGTACAAAAAATAATTAAGAAGAATTTAACAATAACCCATAATCTAAACCTGAAAAATCAAGCGTATGTATTTAATAAGACTATACTTACAGTAGTAAATTCATACGTTCAACTTATCCCTTATTACTATGCGAATCCATAATTTTACAGCCATTGTTCTTCTACTAGCTTTAGGCTTCTCATGCAAAAAGAAACCATCAGAAACAGATAATATTTTCAAATTTAGGGATTATATTAGTTACACTACTTCTGGATTGACTTCTGTAACGCAACCCATTCAAATTAATCTGTCTCTTCCAATCGAAAACTGGGGAGCAGGAGACGAAATCACTAAAGAGATTATAACTGTTTCGCCTTATGTTCAAGGCAAATTAACCATTGTTAACAAACACGTGCTTACATTCACTCCCGATGCTTCTTTAGAACCTTCTACAGAATATACTGTAACTGTAAAATTAAGTAAGCTCTACAAAAAAATACCCGATGCTTTTAAGAACTATACCTTTCAGTTTAAAACCATTACTCCAAACTTCAATATAACAACTACTAGTTTACAGTCTTATAACAAAACTTGGCAGTATTTAGAAGCTTCAATCCATTCTGCGGATATCATTCCCTTGGAAAAAGCTAAACAGCTTGTAACTGCATTTCAAAAAGAAAAGAAACTGCCTCTGGTCTTTAATGAAACCAACAAACAAGCGAAGGTTTTTAATTTTAAAGTGGATAGTATCCATCGTAAGGTAGAGGACGGTGAAATAGTAATAAAATGGAACGGAAAATCCATTAACGCAGATAATGTTGGTGAAAATAAATTAAACATTCCGGGTATCAATAATTTCACTGTAGTTGGTATTGATATTATTCAATCTCCTGAGCAGCATTTATCAATTAACTTTTCTGATCCATTAAAAAAACAACAAAACTTTGATGGGTTGGTAACCATTGAAGGTGTTAAGAATCCTAAGCATATTGTTAAGGGCAATGTGCTTAAAGTTTACCCCGACTCTAAGTTGTCTGGCAACATTCAAGTTGATATATTGCAAGGCATAACTAATACGGATGACTTTAAGCTCAAAACACCTTTTTCTGAGACCTTAACTTTTGAAACATTGAAACCGCAAGTCCGATTGATAAGTAATGGTACCTTTTTACCAAACTCAAAAGACCTAAAATTTAATTTTGAGGCGGTAAACCTTAAAGCTGTAGATGTTAGGGTCATCAAAATTTTTGAAAACAACATACTTCAATTTTTGCAAGATGAACATTTAAGCAGTAATAATGGATACGCTATTAAAAAAGTAGGGCGTCGTATAGCAAAGCAAACCATTCAATTACAAACACCTGCTGATAACACAGAAAAATGGAAAGCTTATAGCATTGATTTGTCCAAATTCTTTAAGGCCGATCCTGGTGCCATGTACCGCATTGAATTAAGCTTTAACAAAAGTTATTCGCTTTACGATTGCGAAACAAATCCATCGGCTTCCAGTACTGAGGATGATGACGAAATTTCTGAAACAGACATTGAGGATGACGACTTAAGAGAGGAAGCCTATTGGGACAACATTACATACCGATATAAAAACTACACATACAACTGGAGGGAACGTGAGAATCCGTGCCATGATGCCTATTATCACAGCGATAGGATCGTCTCCCAAAACATTATTGCTTCTAACTTGGGCGTTATAGCAAAACGAAGCGCCAACAACTCCTATTATTTTGCCGTAACTAATGTATTATCTACCAACCCTGAGCCCAACGCTACTATTAGGCTTTACAATTTTCAACAACAAGAAATTGAAAAAACCGTAACGGATGAAGAAGGGCTTGCAATCATTGATGCCCAAAAGCACGCTTCGTTTGCTGTTGTATCCAAAGGCAATCAGACTGCTTATATAAAACTAGCAGACGGCAATTCTCTATCTCTTAGCAAGTTTGATGTATCTGGCAACAAGCTACAACGAGGTTTAAAAGGCTATATTTATGGTGAACGTGGTGTTTGGCGTCCTGGAGACTCATTGCACCTAACTTTTATTTTAAATGACCAAGCCAATAAGCTCCCTAACGGGCATCCTGTTAAAATGGAAGTTACTGATCCTAACGGAAAACTAATCTACAAAAATACAACACCTAACAACCTTGATAACTTCTATAAATTTATTGTTCCCACTTCTACTGAAGACAAAACAGGAAATTATAATGCAAAGGTGTCTGTTGGCGGTGCCACATTTAGTAAAAACTTAAAAATAGAAACGGTTAAGCCCAACCGCTTAAAGATTAAAGTTGATTTTGATGATGTAATACTTACAAACCAGAAACCTTTAAAAGGTTCTTTGGATGTTAAATGGCTGCACGGCTCTCCAGGTAAAAATTTAAAAGCGGAGGTTAAAGCTAAGTTTAGTATTTCAAGTAATAACTTCAAGAGTTATAAAAATTACACCTTTACAGATCCTACACGACAATTTAGCTCCGAAGACATCACTGTTTTTGAAGGCACCGTGAATAGTAATGGCCTTGCAGAAATAAACAGTAGCTTAAAAGTAGGCAAAAATGCTCCTGGCATGCTTAACGTGCATTTTTTAGTAAGAGCCTTTGAAAATGGTGGAGATTTCTCGATGGATGCATTTACCAAACAATATGCACCATACGAATCGTTTGTTGGTTTACGGTCACCTAAAGGCAGTGTACACGGTTCGCTTTCTACAGACAAAAGCCAAACTTTCGACATAGTAGTCGTTGATGCCTATGGAAACCCTATAAAACGTAACAATCTGGAAGTAAAAGTCTATAAAATTGAATGGCGTTGGTGGTGGAACGCTTCTTATGATAACTTATCGAGTTATGTATCCAGCACATACCACAAACCGTATTTAGACTCTAAAGTAAATACCGATGCTAACGGAAAAGGGCATTTTACATTAAAGATTCCAGATAATGAACGAGGCCGTTACCTTATTAGAATTACTGACCCTGTTAGCGGACATTCGACCGGACAAACTGCTTACTTTTACAAAAACTGGTATACTCCGCCAGGAGATAAAGAAGCTGCTAAAATGTTGGTGTTTTCAGGTGATAAAGAACAATACAACGTTGGTGAAACGGCAAAAATAACTTTTAAGTCAGGAACTGAAGGTCGCGCCTTAATAAGTATTGAAAATGGCACGGAAGTCTTAGATTACTGGTGGGTAAAAACGAGCGAAGGAGAGACTAAAGTAGATATTCCCGTAACGACCAATATGGCTCCGAATGTATTTATTAACATATCCCTTTTACAACCACATGCCATAACCTCCAACGACCTTCCCATTCGTTTATATGGTATCATCCCTATACGTATTGAAGACCCCAATACCAGGTTAGAGCCAGAAATTCACATGCCAGATGCATTGCGTCCAAAGCAAGAGTTTGAAGTAGCCATTTCTGAAAAAAACAAAAAACCCATGACCTATACTATTGCAGTAGTAGAGGAAGGCTTATTGGATCTAACCAATTTTAAAACTCCAAATGCATGGAATACCTTTTATGCCCGTGAAGCACTGGGTGTTAAAACATGGGATATTTTTGACGATGTTATTGGAGCTTATTCGGGAAGCATCGAGCAAGTATTTGCTATTGGTGGCGATGGGAGTGCATTAGCGGGTAAAAATAAAAAAGCGAATCGTTTTAAACCTGTGGTCACTTATTTAGGCCCCTTTAGTTTAAAGGCAGGAGAAACCAAAACGCACACAGTAAAAATGCCTAATTATGTAGGTGCTGTACGAACCATGGTTGTTGCTGGTAATCATATTACAGGAGCTTATGGAAGTACTGATAAATCGGTAGCAGTCAAAAAACCGCTTATAGTATTGGCTTCATTACCAAGAAAATTAAGTCCTGGCGAAAAAGTTACCTTACCGGTTACCGTTTTTGCAATGGAACCCAAAGTAAAAAATGTATCTGTTAAGTTAAAACTTAGCAACGGCATTACAATTACAGGAGACAACACCAAAAGCCTTACGTTTTCAAAACCTGATGAGCAAATGGTTTATTTCAACTTAGACGTAAGTAAAGCAATAGGCTTGAGTACCGTAGAAGTTATCGCAAGTGGAGATGGTGAAAAGGCCAGCTATAAAGTAGAAATGGATGTATTAAACACAAATCCTATAAGCTCTAAATCTATCGATGCATCTTTAGAAGCATCAACCTCTAAAACCATAAACTTCTCTACATTTGGAGTTAAGGGCACCAATTCGGCAACGATAGAGTTTTCTACCATTCCTCCAATGGATTTCAACCGTCGTTTGCAATATTTAATCCGGTATCCCCACGGTTGTGCTGAGCAAACCACATCCAGTATTTTTCCACAGTTATTCTTGAGCGACATTTTTGATCTGACACAGGATAAGAAGCAAAATATTCAAAACAACATTAAAAATGGTATAGCTCGTTTAGCTCGTTTTCAACGCCCTAATGGAGGCATGAGCTACTGGATTGGCGAAACTACTATTAACGACTGGGCTACAAGCTATGCTGGACATTTTATGATTGAAGCCGAAAGAAAAGGTTATATGCTTCCTCTTTCATTTAAAGCAAACTGGCTAAAATACCAAAAACAAGCAGCTAGAGATTGGCGTCCTAGTTACAGAGTTTACAACTCCGATTTGGCACAAGCTTACAGACTTTATACGCTGGCTTTGGCAGGTAGTCCAGACCTCGCAGCCATGAATCGTTTAAGGGAATTTACAGAGCTTTCTAACGAAACAAAATGGCGATTGGCGGCAGCCTATGCTCTTGTTGGACAAAAGGAGGCCAGCGATAAAATTTCACAATCAGCGAATATTAACTTTCAGGCTCCAAAATATAATTACCACACTTACGGGTCGGTAGCCAGAAACCGCGCTATGGCTTTGGAGACCATGGTACTCACCAAAAGTTCTAAAATACGGGAGCTGGCACAGTATATTGCCAAAGATCTACCTGGCAAGCAATGGATGAGCACACAAACAACAGCATATAGCCTTTTAGCTATGGCTAAAATGGTAAGTGCCAACGGCGGAAAAGCTTTAAACTTAAGTTACACAGTTAACGGAACAACTGAAACCATCAGCACCAAAAATGCCATTGCGCAACGCCATTTGAAAATTATTGAAGGTAATAACACATTATCTTTTACAAATAATGATGAGAACCTAGTCTACATACGCGTTTTAAATTCGGGAAAACTACCTTTAGGAAAAGAATTAATAGAGCAACGCGGATTAAGTATTTCTGTTAATTATTTGGATTTAAAAGGCAATCCCATTACTATTTACAAGCTAAAACAAGGACAAGATTTTGTTGCCTCCATAAAAGTAAGCAATCTAAAAAATGAAGATGTTAACGACATTGCCTTGACACAAATTATTCCTTCTGGTTGGGAAATTGTAAATACACGGTTTACAGATTATGGCGACTCAACTACAAGTCAAGCCCGCTTTACGGATATTAGAGACGACCGTGTCAATTATTATTTTGATTTACCCAAAAAAGGAAAACACAGTACAAAAACCTTTAATATCATATTAAACGCTTCTTATTTGGGAACCTATTATTTACCGGGCACACAGGCAGAAGCCATGTACGACAATGACTATCTGGTTAGAACAAAAGGACAATGGGTTATAGTGGAAAAATAAACGATCCCATTCCGCAAAAGTATTCCTTCCCTTTTATGGGAAGGTGTCCACAGGGCGAAAGGGTTAAAAACTAAACCATAAGCAACAAAATCCATAACCACAAGTATCTTGAAGAAATCGCCAGTAATTTTAAAGAATGAACCTCTTCAACTCTACCCCAAGCTATTGGAATAGAGACACTCCTCCTTGGTAAGAAGGAGAATTGGTAAACAAATCAAAGACGGAAGTGTAAAAAAGCATGAACAAAATACAATCCCGCATAAGGCAGCATAAGATAAAATTGGTAGTAATTACCTTGGTTTTAATTGCTTATTATTTTTGTTTACCCAACCCATTGTTTAAAACACCTACTGCTACGGTCATTACAAGTTCCAACAACACCTTATTAGGTGCAAAAATTGCTATTGATGGCCAATGGCGTTTTCCTCACAATGACAGTATTCCTGAAAAATTTAAACAAAGTGTTCTCTTATTTGAGGATGCCTATTTTTACAGACACCCAGGGTTTAACCCCATATCCATCTGTAAAGCGTTTTCTCAAAACTTACGATCGGGTTCTATTAAACGTGGTGGAAGCACACTCACCCAGCAGGTCATTAGACTAGCACGTAAAGGGCAACCAAGAACGTATTTTGAAAAATTAAAGGAAATTATTTTAGCAACACGACTGGAGCTTTCTACTTCTAAGGATAACATATTGGCTCTTTACAGTAGTAACGCTCCTTTTGGAGGGAATGTTATTGGTCTTGATGCTGCATCATGGCGTTATTTTAATAGAAGTCCATATAATCTGTCATGGGCTGAAAGTGCTACGTTAGCCGTATTACCCAATGCACCCAGTTTAATATATCCCGGTAAAAATCAGAAACGTCTTTTAACGAAAAGAAATCGTTTACTAAAAAAATTGCTACAAAATAATGTTATCGATTCCCTGACATATCGTTTATCTATTGCCGAACAATTACCCCAAAAGCCCTACCCTCTTCCGGAAATAACACCTCATTTACTACAGAAAATAGCACAAACGCATCATGGAAAACGATTAAAAACAACTATTAATATACAATTACAAGAACACATAAATTACCTTGTTAAAACCCATTACAATCAATTAAGCGAGAATGAAATTTTTAATGCCGCTGTTTTGGTTTTAGACGTTAAATCAAGAAAAATTTTAGCCTATGTTGGCAATACGCCAACACATATGCTTCATCAAAAAGACGTGGACATTATAGACAAACCCCGCAGTACGGGTAGTATCCTTAAGCCCTTTTTATATGCTGCTATGTTAGACGCTGGCGATATACTACCCAATACTTTGGTTGCCGACGTACCAACACAATTTGGAAACTACAATCCCAAAAACTTCTCTAACGATTATGACGGTGCCATCACTGCAAGCAGAGCTTTATCACGTTCATTAAATGTCCCAGCGGTAAGAATGCTCCAGGAATTTGGACTGGACAAGTTTTACCATTATTTAAGTGCTTTACATTTAAAAGATTTAAAATACAATGCCAATCATTATGGTTTATCTCTTATCTTGGGTGGTGCCGAAAGTAATCTATGGGACCTATGTAAAAGTTATGCTGCTTTGTCTTCTACCTTAAATCATTTTTCGGAAACCTCTGGCAGATATTATACCAATGAATTTTGTGATCCAATTTTTATTGAAGACACCTCTATAAACTTTGGAGAAATAATAGCAGAAAAACCACTTTTTGACGCTGCCTCTGTTTATTTAACTTATGAAAGTTTAAAGGAAGTAAACCGCCCAGAAGGAGACGAAAGTTGGGAGTTTTTTGATGGTTCTAAGCAAATAGCCTGGAAAACGGGCACTAGTTTTGGTTTTCGCGATGCATGGGCCATAGGAACCACCAAGGACTATGTGGTAGGCGTATGGGTTGGCAATGCCGACGGAGAAGGGCGCCCAGGGCTAGTAGGTATAGAAACCGCTGCTCCAATTTTATTTGATGTATTCGATCTGTTACCAAATAGTGAATGGTTTTCTAAACCTTTTGACGAGATGCAAGAGATTAAAGTTTGTAAGTTGAGCGGCTACAGGGCTTCACAATTTTGTGACACCACTGAAGACACCTTCGTCCAAACAAGCGGATTAAAAACTAAGCCCTGTCCCTTCCACAAACTTATCCACTTAGACAAAACCGAGACACATCAAGTAAACTCCTCTTGTGAATCAATAGATAATATTACACATAAATCTTGGTTTGTATTGCCTCCATTAATGGCTCACTTTTACAAAACCAAAAACCCATTTTATAAACCGCTACCAAAATTTAGAATTGATTGCTTGCAAGATAATGCTGTTTCTATGGAATTTATCTATCCAAAAGAAAATAATTCCATCTTTCTACCTAAGGAGTTTGATGGTAAAACAAACGATTTAGTCCTTAAGATAGCACATTCTAAGCCTGAGTTAACGGTGTTTTGGTACCTAGATGCAACCTTTATGGGAAGCACAAAAGATATTCATGAATTTTCCATGATCCCAAAACCCGGAAATCACACCATTACGGTTGTTGATGAATTTGGGAATGAAGCCAAAAGACATATAACCATTTCGGAATAATGGTTAGCGCAAAGGGAACCCTTTAGCTGCCCACCAAGGATGTATTTCAATTATCAGGCGTTTTGCTTTTACCATCGGATCGGCATTAGCCAAGCTATCTGCCATTTTTAATGTTGGCACATTGTAAATAGTCATCCCCCGAATATCGCCATCGTCTCCAAAAGGCCCTGAAATATCGGCATAACCAAGCTCATACATTTTTGTTAAGTGCTCTAAATGCGCTTCTTGTAACATGGCAGCTTCTTCTTCATTTTGAGATCGTATAGGTCCTTTTTTTAAAAATGCTATAAAATACTGCTGCATTAAAATTGTATCTTTTGTAGTTTCGTCCACATAATCAAAAAACTTAAATCCTTTCGTTTTAAGTTCTGCCTTTATTTCTTTGATCGTTTTTTCGACAGGTACTTCCTCAATGATTTCGACAAGTGTATCCACTACAGATTCCACAGTCTCGTTCTCTTGTGAATCGACTACTTTAGGTTCTTGTTTACAAGCTAATAATAGACCAATTAATACGTAAAATGCTAATATTTTCTTCATCTGTATAAATTTAATTAGTATGGTATTTATCGAAACTATTTCAAAATATTCTATACAACTCTTGTAATTTTTACCAAGTATTAAAGGGTTGTTTGATTAGTTGGGAATTGTAGTACTGTACTTGGCCTGTAACTTCTTCGCCTAACCAAACAGGTTTCTCAAAAGTATCGGTTATAGCATTCAATTCGATCTCGGCAACTACCAACCCTTCATTATCTCCATAAAACTCATCTACTTCAAAAACATGGTCTCCTACTTTTACCTCATATCGCATTTTATCAATAACGCCTGGTTCACATAATTTAAAAAGTAATTCGGCATCCTTTTGGGATATCTCTTTTTCCCATTCAAATCGTGATAACCCATCGGCTGAAGAAATACCTTTTACCGTTATGTACCCTACTTCTCCCTTTAACCTTACACGCACTGTACGCTCTTTGTGGGTATTTAAAAAGCCTTGAATGATTCTTGTTTTTTTTAATGCTTTGCTTTTAAAAGCATCAGAAATTACTAAAAATTTACGTTCTATTTCTATCAATTGTCAATAATTTTAATTGTTTATCATGGTATTTACCTAGAAAAGCCAATGCCATTATTGCTCCAACGGTGGCATATAACATATCTGACTGCGTATCCCAAATATATCCTTGGGTACCAAGAAAAGAATCGCCTCCTTCTCCTGTTGATAAAGAGACACCCCATTCAATAAATTCGTAAGCAGCACTAATTGCCAAAGCAATACAAACAACAATAAAATTCAGCCATTTATAATTGTTTACCACCTGTTTTCTAACAAGCACCTCTCTGGTAATCATTGCAGGTACAAAGCCTTGTGCAAAATGACCTAGCTTATCGTAATTATTCCTTTGCTGGTTAAAGACTTCCTGTATCCAATCAAAAAGAGGTACCTCTGCATAAGTATAATGCCCTCCAACAATTAAAATTGTACAATGGATAAAAATAAGTGAATATATCAGGTTTGTAAATCTGAACCTTTTAAAACTAAAGACTAAAACCAAAATTCCCAGAATAGCTGGTAAAACTTCTAAAAACCATGTGAAATAATCGTAGGGTCCAATTGAAGACCAGACAAATAATAAGCAGAGCAACGCCAAAAGCGAGTAAATTAATTTCATGATTTCATTCGTTTAAACTTTTGTAGTTGTTTGATAATAAATTAATTACAAAACCGAGAACGTATGCAACCGCTACGCTCTCTCATTAAAAATTTAAACATTCCCTTTTGTGAAAAAGTGCTTAAATTTTATTAATGTTCGTTTCACACCTTAATAGTATCTCATCCAAAGATATCTTATTTTTGAAACATTCAAGTTTAAAAAAGTGTCTAACAATCTCCACATACGAAAAATTATCCATGTTGATATGGATGCATTTTATGCTTCTGTAGAACAAATGGACAATCCCGATCTTAAGGGAAAACCCATAGCTGTTGGAGGTGGAGGCAAACGGGGTGTAATAAGTGCAGCCAGTTATGAAGCCAGAAAATTTGGTGTAAAAAGCGCCATGTCTGGTAATTTAGCTTCTAAACTATGTCCACATCTTATTTTTGTAAAACCTCGTTTTGAACGCTATCATGACATCTCAAAAAAAATAAGACGTATTTTCTTTGAGTATACCGATTTGGTCGAACCTTTATCATTGGATGAAGCATATTTGGATGTTACCCACAACAAAAAAGGGAATCCTAGTGCTTCACTTATTGCTAAAGAAATACGGGAACGCATTTTAAATGAAGTAGGACTAACAGCTTCTGCTGGTATTTCCATCAATAAATTTATAGCCAAAGTTGCCAGCGATTACAATAAACCCAATGGACAAAAAACCGTAAATCCAGAAGAAGTCATTACTTTTTTGGAGCAACTAGACATTCGGAAATTCTACGGCGTTGGTAAGGTAACCGCCGAAAAAATGTATCAATTAGGCATCTTTACGGGAAATGATTTAAAATCTAAATCCATTGAATTTCTAAACGATCACTTTGGGAAATCAGGAAGGTACTATTATTATGTTGTTAGGGGCATACATACCAGTGAGGTAAAACCAAATAGAATACGTAAATCACTAGCAGCCGAACGCACTTTCAAGGAAAACCTTTCCAGTGAAATATTTATGCTGGAAAAATTAGATCACATAGCAGACGAAGTATCTCGTCGATTAATAAAAAGTAAGGTTTCTGGGAAAACAGTAACTTTAAAAATTAAGTATAGTGACTTCACCCTCCAAACCCGAAGTAAGACCCTTCCTTATTTTATAAGCGATAAGGAACTTATTTTTGAAACTGCCAAAGAGTTATTATACCAAGAAAAACTTAATAACTCGGTACGATTATTAGGCATTTCTCTTTCCAATTTAAATACCGAACCCAAGAAAAAGCCAGAACAAAATAGTGTAAGCGTTCAGTTAAAGTTTGAGTTTTAAATTAATTTGATAGCTTTTTCATTTTTACCGATTCAAACTGCATTAAATATAAAAAACCTAATTCATCTATCTCGTAATGTGCTTGATAGTTAAACTTTTTATCATTAAAATAATAAAAAACGGTTTCTTCTTTTGTTTCATACTTAGCTTCAGATATACCAGAAGGTCTTGTAAAAACCACCTCTCCATTGGATTTGAATTCATATACACTTCCATTTTCAACTGGTTCCCAAACACCTAATACATCATATTGATTGTCTGGATCGTAAATATCATCTATAAACTCAACAACTTGCCATGTTCCTATAATAGCTTCATCTATAATAACTGTACCTCCCTTAGAACATGAAAGCAACGTAGAGCAAAAAACAAAAATCCACATTATTTTTTTCATAGCATTTTCTTTAACCATATTACAAATATAAGAAAAATCTTATGATTATAAAATTCTCATTTGTGTCAACAATCTAAGTTTCAGGAAGGCTTTATAAGGTTCAAATTATCACTAAAAATTAATATAACTTGATACTTTGAGCAAAGTATTAACCCAAAATTAAAAACTTCTCTTTTTCTAAACTAGAATCTATCTTTTCATACAAGTGAAACAATAAAAAATTGAATCGTTTTATCCTTAATTTAAAATTGGTAAATCCATCAGGTCTTTGATACTTGATACAACCATATCTGGATGGTAAGCAAAACTATCAAGATCTTCAATATTGGTACCCCCAGAAAGAACTAGTACTGATTTATAACCCATTTCCACACCTCCAATAATATCTGTTTCCATGGTATCTCCTACCATGAATGTATTTTCGGTGCGAACACCTAATTCTTTTCTTGCTTCTCGAAACATAATAGGACTCGGCTTACCCATTGAAAAAGCTTTTTTCCCAGTTGCAGTTTCCAACATTGCAACGATAGCACCACATCCAGGTCTAATACCATCAGGAACAGGACAGTTGGGGTCTAGATTTGTTGCTATAAGTTTTGCCCCTTTCATAATCATTTTAGTCGCAGCCTCTATCATGTTCATATTAAATGACTTACCTTCTCCAACAATAACATAATCAGGATCCATATCGTTATTTGCAATATTATTATCATGAAGAGCATTCATAAGTCCTGAGTCTCCTATAACATAGGCACTACCATTAGGCTTTTGCTTGGAAATAAATCTGGCAGTAGCCGTTGCGCATGTAAAAACATTAGATTCTTCAACCTCTATACCCATTTTATTAAGTTTCAATTGAACGTCCCTTCTTGAACGCTGAGAATTGTTAGTAAGAAATAAAAAAGGTATTTTTTTTTCTTGAAGCCTTTTTATAAACACATCTGCCCCATCAATTAATTCTTTTCCCTTATAAATGACTCCATCCATGTCTAATAAAAATCCTGTATTCTCCATATATTTTTTTGTCAAAAATAAGTGTAGCATCCCTAACAAAAAACATCTATATTATCACATTTCTAAATAAAATTAACTTGAAATTCTGCTTTAAACTAATACCAATAGGGCTCATGTATTTAACTCTGACAAAGAAATCCACATAGCACACAACCTATTGCAAAACAAACTATTATCAAAAAATAACCATAAAATATTTTGTTCGTCTCATTTGGATCTAAAGGTCTAAAACCGAAATTGGGTTATTTTGATTCTCTTTTTCATGGAAATGACCATTTCACAACGGAAACCTCGACATAAGGCGTCGAAGTATATTCAATTATGAGAGTGGACTTTGGCTAGAAGTCTAAAGAAAAACATATCCCTTTTAAAAACAACTTTATGCTTCAAACTTCTAGCTAAAAGAATGACGCTTACAGAAACTAAAGTATCTGATCTAAAATAAACAGGGTTTAATTTTTACCTTTAAAGCTCTAAACAGGCTAAATATCACAAGTGTTGATTTCAGTAACTCGTAAAGTATTTACCATACCTTTTTCTTGAATAGGCATAGCTGCCAAACTGATTACCATATCACCTTCGTTCAAATAGCCTTCCTTACAAGCTATCGCATTTACATCTTCTATGGTTTCGTCTGTGCTTACAAATTTGTCATAATAAAATACCCGAACGCCCCAAAGCAAGCTTAAACGTGTTAAGATACGTTTATTAGAGGTAAAAACTAAAATATGGCATAGTGGTCTCCAAGCTGAAATTTGGAAAGCGGTATAGCCACTATTCGTTAAAGTAGAAATAGCTCTTGCATTTATCTCATTAGCCATATTTGCTGCATGGTAACAAATAGATTTTGTTATGTAACGATTTGTACGAATATGAGGTGGCAATTGAGGTACCTGAATAAGGTTCGAATTTTCTACACTTTCAAGGATACTGGCCATTTGTTTAATTACTTGTACTGGATAACTTCCAACAGAGGTTTCTCCTGAAAGCATTACGGCATCTGCTCCGTCCATAACAGAATTGGCTACATCATTCACTTCTGCTCTTGTAGGTGTTAAACTAGAAATCATCGTTTCCATCATTTGAGTAGCTATAATCACTGGGATTCTAGCCTTTTTTGCTCTTAACACCAATTGTTTTTGGATAAGTGGTACTTCTTGAGCCGGAACTTCAACTCCTAAATCTCCACGAGCAACCATTAACCCATCGCAATATGCTACAATCTTATCGATGTTAACGACAGCTTCTGGTTTTTCTATTTTAGCTATAATAGGAATTTTATGATCGCTATGTTCACTAATTAAGTCTCTAAGCTCCATTAAATCCTCTGCATGACGCACAAAAGATAAGGCTATCCAATCTACATCCTGACCAATAGCAAAAATGGCATCTTCAATATCTTTTTCGGTTAGCGCTGGTTGTGAAATATTGGTATTGGGCAAGTTTACCCCCTTTTTGGACTTTAATGGCCCGCCTTGAATAACGCGTGCCTTAACTTCACTTTTTTTATCTGTAGAAACAACTTCAAAAATAAGTTTTCCATCGTCTAAAAGAATACGCTCTCCTGGCTTGGCATCTTGAGGAAACCTGTCGTAGGTCATGTATACCCGTTCCTTAGTCCCTTCAAAACGTTCGCCCGTAGCAAATATTATCTCATCATTCTCACTAACAACAACTTCGTCCTTCATTACACCAACCCGCAATTTAGGCCCTTGTAAATCGGCTAAAATAGCTGCAGTATAACCATATTCATCATTTAATTCTCGTATTATTCTTATACGTTCTGTGACATCAGCATAATCGGCATGTGAAAAATTTATCCTGAAAACATTAACGCCCGCATCGAGCATTCCTTTTAAAATTTCTTTAGAGCTTGAGGCCGGACCTAAGGTGGCTACTATTTTAGTTTTTTTTGTTGTTGACATTAGTTAAAAATTAAATTGTCTTTAGATTTTAATTGATTTATATCAATACTATAAGCTGTGGCAATTTGGGGAATTTTTAATATTGCACTTAAAATATACTTTTCTTTACTATAATTAAATTCACTCTCTATTTTTAAAAAATAGTTAACCCTTTTATATTCGGGCACCAAACAGTATGTGTTTGTTATTTTTTCTTGCATATCAAATAACGACCCGCTACCTATTGTTTGATACGCTTCAATCTTACAAACATTAGAAATCAAACTCCATGTTGTAAGCTGTTTTTCATCTTCCCACTCAAAAATGGAAAACGATGATGCGCCATTATTAAAGTCGATGTCTGTTGGTTTTCTTGAGAGCTTTACATCCAGATCCCTGTTAAGGAGGTAGGCCAATCGATAATCCTCAATTGTACAGTGAATTGCAATTAAAGCATATTGCTCTTCCTCAAAAACATCCTCAAGAATTAGCTTATGAACAGCCATAACTTAAATTAAACGCCGTAAATATAACATTTAAATTATTGGTCTTGATATGTTTTACGTAATCTTAAGAATAAAATACAACTAAAACGTTATAGTTCATTTCTTTTGGAAAAAGAAACTTACAGCATCTTGGATATCTTTTTCTGAAATGCAAAAAAAGCACGCTTGGAGGCCTTTTCCTCTGCTTTTTTCTTTGAAGTTGCCCTTGCCTTGGCAACTATTTTATTATCTATGGATAGTTTAACCGAAAAATGCCTAACGTCATCATTTCCTGTATCTTCGTATACATTGTAATTAAACGTTTTCTTTTCTTTTTGGCACCACTCTATTAGGAGACTTTTATAACTAATAACCTTTCCTTCAAGCTTTTCTATATCTACATAAGGAATGATAACACGGTCGTAAATAAATTTTTCACAATATTTATAGCCTCTGTCTAAAAAGATGGCACCTATTAAAGCTTCGAATAAATTGCCATGAATATTGTCTCCAAATTGACCTGATGGTATTTTACTTTGTACCAAATCAATCAAGCTTAACTCCTTTCCTAATTCATTTAAATGTTCCCTACTAACTACTTTGGATCGCATTTTGGTTAAGTAGCCCTCATCTCCTCCAGGTACTTCGAGGTATAAATGAGAAGCAATAACGGCTCCAAGCATAGCATCTCCCAGAAACTCCAATCGTTCATAGTTGATAGCGTTTCCTTGCTTATCTCTTATGTTCATAGAACGATGCGTGAAAGCTGTTTGGTAAAACTTAACATGCTTTGGCTTAAACTGTAGGACTTTAGTTAATGCCATAAAAAAATTCCCGTTGCGTTTAAAACGGGAATTTAATATGTTGCGAATGTATTTCATCTGATATTGTAATACCTTATTTTAATGTCAGATGCATTAAACCATGTTTCATTTTACTTGAAGATTTAAATTACCACTATGGTTTATTTCATTCGAAATTTAATCTAGTTTTTTGAACAATACACAGGCGTTATGTCCACCAAATCCGAATGTATTACTCATTGCTACTTTAATATCTCGCTCTTGAGCTTTATTCAATGTTAAATTCAACTCAGGGTCTATCTTTTCGTCTACCACTTCATGATTAATGGTTGGAGGAACAATACCATGTTCCATCGCCAATATTGTAGAAATGGCCTCAATAGCACCTGCTGCTCCCAACAAATGCCCAGTCATGGACTTGGTTGAATTAATATTTATATGCTTTGCGTGATCTCCAAATACTTCCGATATAGCTTTAAGTTCAGCAACATCACCTAAAGGTGTAGATGTACCATGCGTATTAATATGATCCACATCCTCTGGGTTAAGCCCTGCATTCTCCAAGCAATTTTTCATAACTGCTATAACACCTATTCCATCTGGGTGAGGTGCCGTCATATGATGCGCATCAGAAGACAAACCGCCTCCTAAAAACTCAGCATAAATTTTCGCGCCTCTGGCTTTAGCATGCTCATATTCTTCAAGAACCAATGCACCTGCACCTTCTCCTAAAACAAAACCATCTCTAGTAGCATCAAACGGACGAGATGCTGTTTCTGGGCTTTCGTTTCTAGTTGATAATGCATGCATTGCGTTAAAGCCACCCATACCAGCTATAGTAACCGCAGCTTCACTTCCTCCAGTAACTATCACATCACAATGCCCTAATCGTATTGAATTAAGAGCATCGAACATGGCATTAGCAGATGAAGCACATGCTGAAACGGTCGTATAATTTGGCCCCATAAAGCCATACTTTATAGAGATGTTCGCTGGTGCAATATCAGCAATCATTTTAGGAATAAAAAACGGGTTAAACCTTGGAGTTCCGTCTCCGTCAGCAAAATTTAAAACTTCTTGCTGAAACGTTTCTAAACCTCCAATTCCTGCCCCCCATATAACACCAACACGCAATTTATTTACCGCATCCAGATCTATTTTGGCATCGGCAATGGCTTCATCGGCTGCAACCATAGCGTATTGCGCAAACTTATCCATTTTACGAGCCTCTTTTCTATCTAGAAAATCGGTTGCATTAAAGTTTTTTAATTCGCAAGCGAATTTCGTTTTAAACTTTTCGGTGTCATAATATGTTATAGGCGCAGCACCGCTTTTACCACTAATCAGACCTTCCCAATATTCTTCTTTGGTGTTTCCAATAGGTGTTAAAGCGCCCAATCCTGTGACTACAACTCGCTTTAATTCCATAAAGTATCGTGCTTATTTTGCAGCCTCTATATATGAAATAGCTTGACCAACTGTTGCGATGTTTTCTGCTTGGTCGTCAGGAATTTGAATATCAAATTCTTTTTCGAATTCCATGATTAACTCTACAGTATCTAATGAGTCTGCTCCTAAATCGTTTGTGAAGCTTGCTTCAGTAACAACTTCGTTCTCATCAACTCCCAATTTGTCTACGATAATCGCTTTTACTCTTGATGCAATGTCTGACATAATCTTTAAATTTAAGTTTTAATTAAGTGGCAAAAATAAAAAACTTTATTTTAAAACACACTTTTACTTTAAAAATGTGTTTGTAATTTACTAAAATTACTTTTAAGTATTTCAAATTTACCTTCTAATTGTTAATATTTATTCTTTTTTTTGTTTCAAATAATTAATGCTGCTCCTACGTAAACTGCATCTTTGTTTTTTACAAAGCTGCATGTCATAATTAACTTGAGACAGCTAACTTAAATTTATAAAAGCAACTAATGAAACGTATCGTGATTTTTGCATCTGGAAGTGGTACCAATGCTGAAAACTTAATCAAGTTTTTTCAAAATAGCCAAAAAGCTTCTGTTGTTCAGGTTCTTACCAACAACCCGCAGGCCAAAGTATTAGATCGTTGTAAAACTTTAAAGGTTAGCGCTCTGTCTTTTAACAACATTGCCTTAAAGCAAACACCTGATGTACTCAATATATTAAAGGCATCGCAACCTGATCTTATTATATTGGCTGGTTTTTTGTGGAAATTTCCTGAAAACATCTTGAATGAATTCCCTAATAAAGTCATTAATATACACCCAGCTTTATTGCCTAAATACGGAGGTAAGGGCATGTATGGTATGCATGTACATAATGCCATTGTCGCCAATAATGAAAAAGAGACTGGCATTACCATACATTATGTAAATGAACATTACGACGAGGGAGCGATTATTTTTCAAGCAAAATGCACTGTTTTCCCTAATGATTCCGCTGAAGATGTTGCTGCTAAAATCCATGAATTGGAGATGGAACATTTCCCGAAGGTAGTTAATCAATTATTGTCCGAACAAGACTAAAAGATCATTTTTGACCAGACAAGTAAGGTGAGTAAGAAAAAGAAAAAATATTATACTGTTTGGAAAGGACATCATACAGGTGTTTTTGAATCCTGGAACGATTGCAAAGCACAAATTAAAAATTTTCAGGGAGCCCAGTACAAATCGTTTTCTACGTTTGAAGCTGCCAAAGCAGCCTTAAAAGGAAATTATAAAGATTATATAGGCAAAACCGCCTCTTTTAAAAGCGACCTAACTCCCGAACAACTAAAAAAAATAGGGCAACCCAATTACAACTCCATCTCGGTAGATGCTGCATCGAGTGGCAACCCAGGGGTAATGGAATACCGTGGTGTAGATACGAAAACAAAAAAGCAATTGTTTATTCAAGGGCCTTTTGAAGAAGGAACCAATAACATTGGAGAATTTTTAGCCATAGTACATGGGTTGGCATTTTTAAAAAAACACGATAGCGACCGTATTATTTACACCGACTCTAGGACAGCCATAAGTTGGGTGAAAAAGAAATCTTGCAATACAAAATTAGAGCGCAACGATAACAACAAATTACTTTTTGAATTAGTTGACAGAGCAGTAAATTGGTTGAAAAAAAACACCTACACTACGGTCATTGTTAAATGGGAGACTAAGGCTTGGGGAGAAATCCCTGCTGATTTTGGAAGGAAATAAAACGTGTTATACACTAACAATTCATTACTAAATAAGAATTTACATTCCTAAAAATATTCTTGAATTAGTAGTCAAAAGACGTATATTTGCAAAAAAATTATCGCTTCTTTTTATATGAGCAAATTAGTAATAGTTGGCACCGTAGCATTTGATGCTATAGAAACGCCTTTCGGGAAAACCGACAAAATTCTTGGTGGTGCTGCTACTTACATTGGTTTGTCGGCTTCACAATTTAGCCCAGATGCTTCTATAATCTCTATAGTAGGTGGTGACTTTCCTCAAAAACATTTAGATTTATTATCTAACAAGAACATAGACATCTCAGGTATTCAAATTGTAAAGGAAGGTAAAACATTCTTTTGGAGCGGACGCTACCATAACGACATGAATTCCAGGGATACATTAGCAACAGAATTAAATACACTTGCCGATTTTAACCCAGTTGTTCCAAAAAATTACAAGAACGCCGAAATAGTCATGTTAGGAAACTTACATCCTATCGTCCAATCTAATGTTTTAGACCAAATGGAAACAAAACCTAAATTGGTTGTTTTGGACACCATGAACTTTTGGATGGATACTGCTTTAAATGACTTACATAATATTATAAAACGTGTGGATGTTATAAGCATAAACGATGAAGAAGCCAGACAACTAACCGAAGAGTATTCTTTGGCGGTTGCGGCAAGAAAAATTCAGGCTATGGGTCCCAAATATGTAGTTATTAAAAAAGGAGAACACGGTGCTTTGCTATTTCATAACGAGAATGTATTTTACGCACCAGCACTACCTCTAGAAGAGGTTTTTGACCCAACAGGAGCTGGGGACACTTTTGCTGGAGGATTTGTAGGTTATCTTGCAAAAACTGGGGATTTCTCTTTTGAGAACATGAAAAATGCTGTTATTTACGGATCAACACTTGCATCTTTTTGTGTCGAGAAGTTTGGCACCGAACGCATGGAAAATTTATCAAGCAACGAAGTCCATAAAAGGTTGTTAAAATTTAAACAGTTAACACAATTTGAAATAGAATTAACATAACCCAACGCGCTCTAAAATGAGTGCGTTTTTAATTTAAATAAAACCCAGAGATGAGGTTGCTTATTTTTGGTATTAAAAAATTATATTTCCTATAAATGAAGGAAACTAACACAAACACTAATTTGTAATGAGTGATGCTTTAAAACATGAATGCGGAATTGCACTTATAAGGCTTTTAAAACCTTTAGAGTTTTATAAAGAAAAATATGGTAGCGCATTTTATGGCGTAAACAAAATGTATCTTATGATGGAAAAACAGCACAATCGTGGCCAAGATGGTGCTGGATTTGCTAGTATTAAGCTAGACACGCAACCTGGCGAGCGCTACATTAGTAGAGTACGATCCATTGCACAACAGCCTATTCAGGATATTTTTGGACAAATCAACCAGCGTATTAACAAAGAGTTTGCAGAACATCCAGAATATGTAAACGATGTCGCTTTGCAAAAAAGGCACATTCCATATGTAGGCGAAGTATTACTAGGCCATGTGCGCTATGGCACTTTTGGCAAGAATAGTGTAGAAAGTGTCCATCCATTTTTAAGGCAAAACAATTGGATGCACAGAAATTTAATTATGGCTGGAAACTTTAACATGACAAATGTTAAAGAACTTTTTAGCAACCTTATAGAATTAGGCCAGCACCCTAAAGAATATACAGACACCATCACGATCATGGAAAAAATTGGTCATTTTTTGGATGATGCTGTAAGCAAAATATATAAAACCCTCAAAAAAGAAGGCTATAGCAAACGAGAAGCTTCTCCATTGATAGCTGAACGCTTAAATGTGGCTAAAATTTTGAAGCGTGCTGCCAAAAATTGGGATGGAGGCTATGCTATGGCCGGGCTTATAGGTCACGGCGACTCTTTTGTTTTAAGGGATCCCGCAGGCATCAGGCCAACCTATTATTATAAAGATGACGAAGTAGTGGTAGTCGCTTCAGAACGCTCTGTAATACAAACAGTCTTTAATGTAAGCTTTGAAGACGTTAATGAACTGGATCCTGGACATGCTATTATTACCAAAAAATCGGGCAAGGTTATTATAAAAAAAATATTAGAACCTTTAGAAAGAAAGTCATGTTCCTTTGAGCGTATTTATTTTTCTAGAGGTAGTGATGCCGAGATATACCAAGAACGCAAAGAACTAGGTAAATTGGTCATGCCAAATGTTCTGGAGGAAATTAACCAAGATATTTCCAATACGGTGTTTTCATACATACCCAATACGGCAGAGACCTCATTCTATGGAATGATAGAAACAGCTGAAGACTTTTTAAATAAAAAGAAAACAACAACCATTTTAAATGGACAACGGTCTCTATCGGCCGAAAAGGTAACTGAAATACTATCCGAACGCACTCGAATTGAAAAGATTGCCATAAAAGATGTTAAGCTTAGAACGTTTATAACCGAAGACAGTAGTCGTGACGACTTGGTTGCCCACGTTTACGACATAACCTATGGCGTTATTAAACCTAACGATAATTTGGTTATAATTGACGACAGTATAGTTAGAGGAACTACATTGAAAAAGAGTATCATAAAAATGCTCGACCGTTTAAACCCTAAAAAAATCGTTATTGTGTCTTCTGCTCCTCAAATTAGGTATCCAGACTGTTACGGTATCGACATGGCAAACCTAGAGAGCCTTATTGCTTTTAGAGCTGCTCTAGAATTATTAAAAGACATCAACCAATACCATATTGTTGAAGACGTATACAACAAATGTATCGCACAAACAGATCTTGAAGACAAGAACGTAAGAAACTTTGTAAAAGAGATTTACGATCCTTTTACAGATCAGGAAATATCTGATAAAATTGCCGAATTATTAAGTGACAAGGGTATCAAATCTGAAGTAAAGATTATTTTTCAAACGGTAGCGAATTTACATAAAGCATGTCCTGAACATTTAGGAGATTGGTACTTTACGGGAAATTATCCAACTGTTGGTGGCAATAGGGTTGTTAACCGAGCTTTCATTAATTTTTACGAAGGAAACAAAGAAAGAGCATACTAATTTTACCACACTCGTTTTCTGACAGTTAAACCTAAAAAAATACGTTTTATCTGAAAAAAACGCGGTTTGTCTAATAAATAATTGAGTTATTTAAAATAAACATAAATTAGCATCACCATAACATAAGTAGGTTAAGTTCATGGTAGATTTGGGGCAAAAAAAGGTGAACTTCTGTTCGCCTTTTTTTATTCCCAATGTTTTCAAAGAAGTAGTCTTATCCTCTCGTTTTCAATAAGACAAGAAAAAAACCTCCAACTTCATTTAAACCAATATATTAGTAGTTGACCTAAAAAAATATTTAGATCTCATATAGATTTATACTTTTGGATTTACCATAACATAAGTAGGTTAAGTTTATGGTAGATTTGGGGCAAAAAAGGTGAACTTCTGTTCGCCTTTTTTATTTTTGGACATCCTCTTTATTAAAAAGCAACCCTCTTTTTATAAAATTCTAAATCCGTTTAAGCTAATATATTAGTAGTTGACCTAAATTTTTTTTAGGATCAATTCTAGATACATACCTTTGGGCTTACCATAACATAAGTAGGTTAAGTTTATGGTAGATTTGGGGTAAAAAGGTGAACTTTCGTTCACCTTTTTCATTTAAACAACTTTTATGCCATAAAAAAACGCCTAGAATAAAATTTCTAGACGTTTAGTCTTCCTAACTATGTTCTTTATTTTAGAGTAATGCCCTATTTAGCTTCAGCATAACGTCTTTCAACTTCATTCCAGTTAATAACATTAAAAAATGCACTAATGTAGTCTGGACGTCTGTTTTGATAGTTTAAATAATAAGCATGTTCCCAAACATCCAATCCTAAAATTGGTGTACCAGCACATCCAACACCTGGCATTAATGGATTGTCTTGGTTTGGTGTAGAACACACTTCCACCTTACCTCCCTTATGAACGCATAACCAGGCCCAACCTGAACCAAATCGTGTTGCCGCCGCTTTACTAAAAGCATCAATAAACCCTTCTTTAGAACCGTAGGCTGCCTCAATGGCATCTTTTAATTCTCCAGACAAATACCCTTTTCCTTCAGGGTTCATTACATTCCAAAATAAGGTGTGATTGTAAAATCCGCCTCCATTATTTCTAACTGCTCCATTGTCCATATCAAGATTTGCAAGAATATCTTCAATAGATTTCCCTTCTAAATCGGTTCCTGCAATAGCATTATTTAAATTGTTTGTATACCCCTGGTGATGCTTTGTATGATGTATTTCCATTGTACGTGCATCGATATGAGGCTCTAAAGCATCATACGCATAACCCAATTCCGGTAATTCGAAAGCCATAATTTATAGTTTTAAATATTAGTATTTATTTTCATTCAAATTTACACATAAAAGCCTTTAATTAAAAATAATTAATTGCTATCAAACCATTGATAGTTTTTATCTTGTATGCAAATTCATGTTTATGCAAAAAAATCATTCTTTTACAATCTATAATGCTTCCGCCGGAAGCGGTAAAACATTTACCCTAGTAAAAGAGTACCTCAAGGTTTTATTTAAGTCAAATAATTACGATCAGTTTAAACGTATTTTGGCAATTACATTTACAAACAAAGCTGTTGCCGAAATGAAAGAACGTATTATTGAAAAATTAAAAGCGTTTTCAGATGAATCTGTTATAGATTCCTCAGACAGCATGTTTAACTCTATTTGTGATGAATTGGGAATAGCTCCTTATACGCTACACAACAAATCAAAAACCTTACTTAACACAATAATACATAATTACGCTGCTTTTGATATTTCTACAATTGATGGCTTTACCCATAAACTGATACGCACCTTTGCCCACGATTTAAAATTACCTCTAAATTTTGAAGTAGAACTCGACCAAGAATCTTTACTTAATGAGGCTGTAGATAGTTTAATTGCAAAAGCTGGGACTGATAAAAAACTAACTAAAACTCTTGTAGATTTTGCTCTTGAAAAGGCAGACGACGACAAAAGCTGGGATCTTTCCATAGATTTTAACAAAATAGCGAAACGTCTTGTTAACGAAAATGACATGCCTTTTGTAGAAAAATTAAAAGACAAAACGCTAGAAGACTTTAAATCCCTTAAATCGCATCTACAAAAACAAATCCCCCAAATAGAAAATAGCATTGTAAAAACAGCAAAAACTGTTTTAAACACAATAGAAAATGCAGGATTGGATTTTAACGATTTTACAAGAGGAACCCTCCCCAATCATTTTAAAAAAGCCTCCGAACTAAATCTAAATGGCCTTTACAGCAATAAACTAGAAACAAACATTAACGAAGGAAAAGGCATATACAACAAATCTTTAAGCCTAGATAAAGTTATCGCTATCGATAATTTGCTACCAGATATCGCTTTGTCTTTTAAAAGTATCAAATCACAGGTATATTATTTAAAGTTTTTAAATTCTTTCTACAAAAACATCACGCCACTTTCTGTTTTAAATGCTATAAACAAAGAACTGACTTCTTTAAAAAAGGATCAAAATAAAATACTCATTTCAGAATTCAACGCCATTATAAGCAAGGAAATAAAAAACCAACCAACTCCTTTTATTTATGAGCGCCTTGGTGAAAAATTCAACAATTATTTTATTGATGAATTTCAAGACACCTCCGTTACACAATGGGAAAACCTAATCCCGCTTATAGACAACTCACTATCAAGCGGCACTGGAAATACTATGCTGGTTGGTGATGCAAAACAATCTATTTATAGATGGCGAGGCGGCAAAGCCGAACAGTTTATTGACTTATTTAATGAGAAAACCATTCCGTTTCAAGTTAAACAAACCATACAAGATCTTAAAACCAACTATCGCAGTTATAAAGAAATCATAAAATTCAATAATGGTTTCTTTAAATATTTGGCCGGCACCGCCTTTCAAGATAAAATCTATGAGGGTTTGTATGAAAAGGCCATCCAAAAAACTCATATAGAAAATGATGGATACGTAAACTTAAGCTTTCTGGATTTTGATAAAGATGATGACAAAAATGAGCTTTACCCCAAAGCTGTTCTAAAAACAATACACAACTGTTTAGACCAAGGTTACCAGTTAGCAGACTTATGCATTTTAGTTCGCAAAAAAGCAGAAGGTATTGCCATAGCCAATTATTTAAGTCAAAATACCATTCCTATTTTGTCTTCAGAAACCCTACTGCTAAATAACGCTCCTGAGGTTCATTTTATAAATAACATATTAACTCTATTAATCCAGCCAAAAAATAAAGAAGCAAAAATAACGGTACTTAACTTCCTGTCCGATCTATTAAAAACCGAAAACAAACACGATTTCTTTATCCAACATATTAACCTACCTCTTCTTGAACTATTCAAGCGTTTTGAGGCTTACCAAATCTTTATCGACCCTAATAACTTGCTAGCATTGCCCCTTCTTGATATGGCCGAAACCATAGTTAGGGAATTTAAACTAATTAAAACCTCCAATGCCTACATTCAGTTTTATTTGGATGTAGTCCTCGAGTTTTCTCAAAAGAAAGGTGCTAATATTTCAGACTTTCTAGATTATTTCGATAAGAAAAAAGAACAGCTAACCATTATATCTCCCGAGGGACAAAATGCAGTTCAAATCATGACCATCCATAAATCAAAGGGCTTGGAATTTCCTGTGGTTATTTTCCCATATGCCGATTTAGATATTTATAAAGAACAGGATCCTAAAGAGTGGTTTGCCCTTGACAAATCGCTATACCAAGGCTTTTCCCATACTCTATTAAACTTCAATTCAGATTTCGAACATTATGGAGATGAAGGATTACGCATTTACCAAACCCATCGTTCTGAACAAGAACTGGACAACATTAACTTACTTTATGTTACCCTAACACGTCCTGTAGAACAACTATACATTATTTCGAGGAAAGAAATAACGCCCAAAGGAATTGTTAATCCCAATAAGTATTCTGGTTTATTAATCAATTACTTAAAACATATTGGTATATGGGACGATTCGCAATTAAGCTACTCTTTTGGAACAATAAATTCGCATAACCAAAAAAAAACTATAAAAAAAGAAGTTACAATTCAGCAGGATTTCATTTCAACACCTAAGGAAAAGCATAATATAAAAATTGTAACCAACGCAGCTTATTTATGGGATACCAATCAGCGAGAAGCTATTGAAAAAGGCAATCTTATACATACCATCATGTCAAAAATACAAACTCATGAAGATGTAGATTCTGCTTTTAAAGATTTAGTAAATGCTTCCAATGTTACCCAAGAACAAGCTACTATTTTAAAACAGTTAGTCATTAAAATTATCGAGCACCCCACACTTAGCGACTACTACACTCCTCAATATAAAATATACAATGAGCAAGATATTATTAGCAAGCAGGGGTATATTTTAAGACCAGACAGAATTGTATGCAATAAAGATAACGAGGTAATAATTATTGATTACAAAACGGGCTCCGAGGACATAAAACACAAACAGCAACTACAATCATACCAGGATATTTTAGAAAGCATGAAACTACGCGTTATAAAAAAAATACTTGTTTACATAAACAGCGACATACAAATAAAAACGCTATAAATTTGTAAAACACATACTTTAAACGTACTATTGTATCTGGAATAGGCATAAAATATTCTGCTATTAAATGCTTTCATCGCGGTGGGAAAAACACCAAATATTATCTAAAACCATTCTGAACTACAAATAAATAGCACGAAATTGTCAATAATTTTATACATTTAGCTTTGTTAATAACATTTAACAACTTACTTTTGTTTACAATTAACACTTAAAAATTAAACTTTTGAATATGAAAAATCTTAGCAGATTAATGTTCGCTATGTTGCTTGTACTTGGTTATAGCAACGCTAATGCGCAAGACAAAAACAACCCATGGCAAATTAACATTGGGGCAAACGCAGTTGACTTCTATCCTACAGGAGAAGATGGGCAAGGTGAAATCTTTGATGAATACTTTAACGTCACAGACCACTGGAATATATTACCATCTTTATCTACAATCTCCGTTTCTAAATACTTAGGTGACGGATTCTCTTTTGGAGTTGCTGGTTCATTAAACAAAATTGAGAACTGGGGAGATACTGCTGTTGATGATTTATCTTACTATGGAGTAGATGGAACCATCAAGTATAGCCTTGGAGAATTAATTGGATGTGACACATTCGAGCCTTATTTAGGCGTTGGTGGTGGTTACACTTGGGTTGATGAAATTGGTGCCGGTACTTTAAACGGAACTTTAGGATTCAACTTATGGTTCAACGACAACATTGGTCTTACTTTTCAATCTGCATACAAACATGCATTCGAAGATTATTTAGCTACACATTTTCAGCATTCAGCTGGTATCTCTATTAAATTTGGAGGTGCTGATACTGACGGTGATGGCATCTACGACAAAGACGATGCTTGTCCAGATGTTGCTGGTTTAGAAGCTTTCAACGGATGTCCTGATACTGATGGTGATGGCATCGAAGACAGTAAAGATTCTTGTCCTAACGAAGCTGGTTTAGCTGAGTTAAACGGATGTCCTGACACTGATGGTGATGGTATCGCTGATAAAGATGATAACTGTCCTACTGTTGCTGGTTTAAAAGCTTTATCTGGTTGTCCAGATGCTGACGGTGACGGTGTAACTGATGCTGATGACAAATGTCCTAACACAGCTGGTCCTGCTGCTAACAAAGGGTGTCCATGGCCAGATACTGACGGTGACGGTGTATTAGACAAAGACGATAAGTGTCCTGACGTAAAAGGAACTGTAGCTAATAACGGTTGTCCAGAAGTAACTGCTGAAGTTCAAAAAACATTGAACGAATATGCTAAAACTATTTTGTTCGACACTGGTAAATCTACAATTAAAGCGCAATCTGCAGCTGTATTAAAAGATATTATTAGCATTTTAAAGGAGTACCCAACTGCTAAATTTACAGTAGAAGGTCATACAGATAGCACTGGTAGCGATGCTACTAACCAAAAATTATCTGATGCTAGAGCTAATGCTGTTAAAGAATACTTAGTAGAAAATGGTATCAATGAGTTTAGATTATCTGCTCTTGGTTATGGTGAGTCTAAACCAATAGACACTAACAAAACTAGAGCTGGTAGAGCTAATAACAGACGTGTAGAAATTAACTTAGCTAAATAAGAAAACCCTTTTTTAGTATTTTAAATAAGTTTAAAAAACGCTTCGGATATCCGAAGCGTTTTTTATTTTTATAACATGACAACTTTCATTTTTGATGTTCTAAAAGATTTACAGAACAATAATGTAGCCCTATCCAATATTACCTTTATTTTACCCAGTAAACGTGCTGGCCTATTTTTAAAGCACCAACTGGCTCAGATTACCGAGCAAACCTTTTTCTCTCCAGACATTATAAGTATTGAGGAGTTTGTTGAAGGACTTTCACAACTCAAAAAAGTAACGAATACCGAACTTCTTTTCGAATTTTACAGCACCTACGTTCAACATACAAATAAGGAGACCAGAGATGCATTCGAGCCCTTTTCAAAATGGGCGCAAATCTTACTTCAGGACTTCAATGAAATAGATCGATACCTTATTCCCCAAGATCAAATATTTAATTATCTAAGCGCCATAAAAGAAATAGAGCATTTTCATTGGTCTTTAGAAGAAAACCAAACAGATTTTATTAAAAATTATTTGACCTTTTGGAACAGATTAGATTCTTACTATACAAACTTTACCAAACGCCTTTTAAATAAAAACATAGGTTATCAAGGGCTTATTTACAGGCAGGCCGTTAAAATGTTAGAACCTTACATTGAAAACAATGCAAACAAGCAACATGTATTTTTAGGTTTCAACGCACTTAATACTGCAGAAGAAACTATTATCCAGACTTTGCTCCAAAAAAAAATGGCAAAGACTTATTGGGACATCGATGCTGTGTTCATTAACAATCCGTTACATGATGCCGCCTTGTTTACAAGGCAACACAAATCAGATTGGCCTTATTTTAATGAAAACACATTTAACTGGATAACGAACAACTATTCAAAACCAAAAACAATTTCAATTTATGGCGTTCCCAAAAACATTGGACAAGCAAAACGTATTGGATCCATACTCAATAAAATAAAAAGAGAAAACAAAACACTACAAAACACTGCTGTTGTTTTAGGAGATGAAAACCTTTTAATTCCAGTATTAAACGCGCTACCAGAATCAGTAGGCCCTCTCAATATCACTATGGGCTTTCCTTTGCAGTCTATACCTCTGGCTTCTCTATTTGAAATTGTATTCCATATTCATAAAAATGCTTCAGACCGTTTTTATTATAAAGATGTTATTAACCTGTTATCACACCAATACATAAGGCCATTATTTAAAATAGAAGATAGTGACTATGCTTCAAAAATTATTGAAACCATAGACACTAACAATATTATTTATTTAACAACCGAACGCTTAAAACAAATTGCTGGAAGCTCTCATAGTTATATTGATTTATTATTCTCCGATTGGAACAAAGGCATATCCAGAACCTTAAAAAATTGCCAACAGCTTATACTGTCCATTAAAAATCATTTCGAGAAAAACAAAACCTCCAACCTGCTTTCTCTGGAATACCTATACCGCTTTAACGAGTTGTTTAATGAGTTAACAAGATTAAATTCCAAATACGAACATATTCATGATCTTAATGCTTTATATAGTATTTACAAAGAGCTTTTAAGCTCCGAAACTTTAAATTTTCAAGGGGAGCCCTTGGAAGGATTGCAAATTATGGGGATGCTGGAATCTCGTGTTTTAGATTTTGAAACGGTTATAATAGCATCGGTAAACGAAGGTATACTCCCCTCTGGAAAGAGCAACAACTCTTTTATTCCCTTCGATGTAAAATTGGAAAACAAGCTTCCTACTTATAAAGAAAAAGATGCCGTATACACCTACCATTTTTACCGATTGTTACAGCGTGCAAAAAACATCCACATTACCTATAACACTGAAGCCGATGTACTAACAGCTGGTGAAAAAAGCAGGTTCATAACCCAACTGGAACTGGAAGGTATTCACAACATTAACCATGAAATCATTACACCACAGGTTCCTGTAATAATGCCAGCCTTAAACACTATTAACAAAACCAAAGCTTTACTTCAAGAACTTATTTTAGTAGCAGAAAAAGGATTCTCCCCATCCTCCCTTACAAACTACATAAGAAATCCAATTGATTTTTATTATCAAAAAATATTAAAAATACAAGAACACGACAATGTTGAAGAAACCGTTGCCGCAAATACTTTGGGAACGGTAGTACATAACACACTTGAAGACTTTTACAAACCTCTATCGGGTAAATTTTTAACGACCGAGTGCGTTAAGAATATGAAAAAAAATATTAGCAACACCGTTAAACACCACTTTAAGACCATCTATAAAGAAGGAGATATTACCAAAGGTAAAAACCTAATCATCTTTGAAATAGCAAAACGTTATGTATTGAACTTTTTGGATATGGAAATTCAGGATTTGGAAGCTGGCAACCAAATAAAGATAATTGCCATAGAAACCGATAATAAGGTAACGATAGACCTTCCCGAACTAGATTTTCCGGTTAGGATAACAGGGAAAGTAGATCGTGTTGATGAATACAACGGCATTACAAGAATTATAGATTACAAAACGGGACGTGTAGACCAAAATAGTGTAGAAATTGTAAATTGGGAAGACCTTACAACAGATTACAAAAAGTTTAGCAAAAGCTTTCAAATACTTTGCTATGCTTATATGATGCAACTATCGGGGCAAATACAACTTCCTATTGAAGCTGGTATTATATCCTTTAAAAACTTAAACCAAGGAATCTTAAAGTTTGCAAAAAAAGACCGAACGGGCGCTTATGCAAAAAAGGATATGTTAATTACCCAGGAAACACTTAACAATTTTGAAAAAGAGCTTAAACACTTAATTTTGGAAATATGCAACCCCAATATTCCTTTCATCGAAAAAGAGGTATAATATGATAATCGACAAAAATACAATCATAAAAACCCAACACGGCAAACCGATTTTAGTGGATCTTTTTTACCTGAAAAACAAGCAAAATAAACCTATCGTAATCTTTTGTCACGGTTACAAAGGTTTTAAAGATTGGGGCGCTTGGGATTTAATGGCCAAAACATTTGCTAACGCAGGTTTTCTTTTTATAAAGTTTAATTTTTCCCATAATGGAGGAACCATCGAGCAACCCATAGATTTCCCGGATTTAGAAGCATTTGCCCATAACAACTACACCAAAGAACTTAATGATTTGGACACTGTAATCAGTTGGGTTTTTAAAAATAGCGTAATAAGTAAAGAAGGCAATCTAAAAGCCATTTCACTCATAGGTCATAGTCGCGGTGGTGGCATCGTTGCTATTAAAGCAGAAGAGGACTCCAGAATTAAAGCACTAATTGGGCTCGCCAGTGTTAGTGACTTTAAATCGCGCTTCCCAACTGGAGAAGCATTTACATCGTGGCAACAAAATGGTGTTTATTATGTTGTGAACGGTCGGACCAAACAAAACATGCCTCATTACTTCCAGTTCTATGAGGATTTTGCTAAAAATGAAGAACACCTTACCATCAAACGGGCCGTGTCAAAATTAAATATACCTTATCTCATTATCCACGGAGATGATGACAGCAGTGTACGCATTGAAGAAGCTAAAGAGCTTCATAAATGGCGTCCTGACAGTACTCTAAAAATCATCGCCAACGCCAATCATGTTTTTGGTGCTTCGCATCCTTGGGACAAACCTATATTGCCAGAACAGTTAAAAACTGTTATAAACCAAATAATCACTTTTATAAAAGACCTAACCTTCTATATAGAAGGAAAATAATCTTGTCCTGATTCTGTTTCAAAACGTATGGTTTTTCCATTATAGCTTATCTTACAAGGCCCACCGTGTTTAGAATGAATCTTTACTTCTGTAAGTTTAGCATCTGTCCATGCCATATCAACAACAAACCCGCCACGGGCACAAAGTCCTTTAACAGAGCCTGTACTTTCCCATGCAATCGGTAAGGCAGGAAGCAATCTGATGGCTCCCGATTGACTTTGTAATAGCATTTCGGCTATACCAGCGGTAGCGCCAAAATTAGCATCCATTTGAAATGGTGGGTGCTGTCCGAAGAGATTAATACTCGTACTTTTTGCCAAGACAGTATGCAGGCTACGATTGGCATTTTCGCCCTCTCCCAAACGCGCATATTGGTTTATCAACCAAGCAGCACTCCATCCAGTATGCCCACCTCCATTCTTAATTCTAAAATCAAGTGATTTTTTAGCCGCTTGAGCCAAATCGGGAGTAGTTTCCAAATCAATCTGATATCCTGGATGTAAAGCAAACAAATGCGAAATATGTCTGTGTCCTGGTTCTACCTCCTCAAAAGCTTCTTGCCATTCCATTAAGCGCCCATCTGCGCCAATCTTAGGCTTTGCCAACAACCCTTGGGCTTCTTTTACCTTAACTAAAAAGTTATTGTCGATTTCCAATACCTGTGAGGCATCTATAAAGTTCTTAAAAAGTTGCCAAATAACCTGTTGGTCGTGAGCTGGCCCCATACATATTTGGCTTTTACTGCCATCGGGAGCCACAAATGTATTTTCGGGGGACACAGAAGGTCCAGACACCAATTCGCCCGTTTTAGGGTCTGGAATCAACCAATCCATATAAAACTGCGTAGAAGCCTTTAAAATGGGATAGGTTTGCTCCAAAAAGGCTTTATCTAAGGTAAAATAATAATGCTCCATAATGTGTGTTGTTAACCAGGCGCCACCCCCTACATGCATTCCCCAACTGGCCGACTCACCTGGAGCAGTGTACCCCCAAACGTTGGTAATAGGGTGCACCACCCAACCACTGGCATTGTAATGTACTTTGGCGGTTTTACTTCCTGGTTCTTGAATGGCTCCCATTAAATCAAACAAAGGCAAATGCATCTCGCCTAAATTAGTCACTTCTGCCATCCAATAGTTCATTTGCACATTAACATCGGTATGGTAATCGCCATTCCAGGGCGTTTGAATTTTGTTAGCCCAAATACCTTGTAAGTTAGCTGGCAAAGTACCCGGTCTAGATGAAGATATCATTAAGTACCTCCCAAATTGAAATAGCTGTTCCACCAATTGTAAATCGGACGATGTCTTAACGTTTTGAAGTCTTACATTTGTTGGAATCGTATCTGGAGCAGCACTCAAATTAAGGCTTACACGTCCAAAATAACCTTGATAGTCTTTTTTATGGGATTCCAGAAGTTCTTTGTACGCCCTTTGTTTGCTCTTCTCCAAGTTAGCAGCCGTTAATTTTTTATAATCCCGCCCATTATAATTTGGGTACTCCAAGACATAATTAGTAGAAGCCGTTAATAAAAGGATTACCTCATCGGCCTTTTCTACTACAATGCTATCATCATTATAATTTACCGTCCCCTTTTTATTTAAAGCTGTTAAGCGCGTCATATACTCCAGACCTTCACCACCTTTTCCATTATCTAATGCCCCATACATAATAAGCTGATCGCCTTCCGATTTTGTTTGGAACCTTTCAGGTCTGGTCAACGAACTTTTAAAAGAGATCGCTCCAGGCTTATCGGCGGTTAATTTAACAACCATTACCTGATCGGGATGACTTGTAAAGATTTCTCTTTTATAACGCACACCTCCTTGTGTATAGCTTATACGTACTACGGCATCCTCTAAATCCAATTCCCTGTAATAGTTATCATAATCACTTTGATTTTCAAAATCTATCCATAAATCGCCCAAAGTTTGGAAACAACCAAAAGGTACCGTTGCACCGTTACCATGTCCAGACCCTTTACCCTTACAAATTTGGGTTTGTTGTGTAAGTTTAGTAGCCTCCTTATAGTTTCCATTAAAAAGCAATTCTCTTATTTTGGCCTGAGCCAGATAGGCTTCTGGATTATCATTATCGTCTGGACTACCAGACCACATACTTTCTTCGTTTAACTGGATGCGCTCTTTATTAACATCTCCAAAAACCATAGCCCCTAAAGCCCCATTACCAAGAGGCAATGCTTTTAGCCACTCTGGATCGTCTTTCCAGCCATTTGGGTTATCTGCAACCGTAGCTTTTGCAGGTTCTGTGTACCAAAGCTTTAAATTTTCTTTTTGATTTGGTTGTTCACTACAGGACATTATCAATAATGTCAAACAAGATATCCAACCTAAGTGTTTTAAAATATTCATAACATTTTATTTATATACATTGCACCGATTATTGCTTGGTAATCGTATTATTCTCGACAATTGTATTGTCGCATTCACTAAAATAGAGCAAATCTTTAAGAGTTACATCTCTTGCAATATTAATACTGTTATTTGCAAACATAATACCATCAGTCCCCTTTGCTCCAACAAGGATTCCTGTAGCTAACTGAAACTGGTTATCGGTAATTTTAATGTTTTTGTGCACAAAAGCACCTTCTACAATTTCTGTATTCTCTGGATGTATATTAATTACTGGAGAACCACAATCTATAAACTTGTTATTCTTAACCGTTACATCCCGCACATAACCAGACTCAAACCAACTATTGGCATCGTCGGCTATTAAAATGGCACTCATATGTGTTTTTAGAAAGGTATTGTTTTCAATATGTACCTTGCCCCTGGTTGTTACTAAAATTCCTCGTGTGGATATGTGGTTTATGGTATTATCGACAACGGTTACATCTGGTGTCCATGTAACATTTTCTACAACATCATTAGGCTCCATATTGGCAGGCAAGGAACTATGTAGTGTGAGTTCCATATCGGTTGGATTGAGCAAAGTAGCCTCAACAACCGTGTTTTCAGAATAGGGCAGCAAACTAGTAGCCCTAATAAATTCAATTTTATCTCCTTTCTGGAAGGCCTTAAACCCATACGTTTGCGGATGCATAAAGCGAACCTTAATCTTATTATTGGCAAGTGCTTCTACTATTCGTAAATGGGTGCCATGCACATTAATGGCATCGTCGTTAGCAGCCGATAAAAACGCATTCTTTACTAAAATTTCGCCTTTGCATCCTGAAAAATGCAAAATATCGGCCCAAGCAGCACAGGTTCTACCCGAATCTTCTTTTGGAACCACCCGAAGCCCATCGAACGTAATGTTTTCACTAAACTGTGAAACAAACCCCATTCCGTGCATAAAATTAACATCTACATTTTTCCATACTATATCTTTACTGCCTTCTGTAAATATGGCTGCATAATCCCGAAAGGTATCGCGATTTTGATAGATAAGTCCTTCTTTAAAACCTGGGTTTTTATCAAAATGAATGGCTATTTTGTCGGGGGCTATTTTAGAAAACCGAAGTTTATCCAACGGTAATGTTTTTCTGGCTACGCGTTGATTCTTTCCGTCGAATACCTGAAACAGCCTGTATGCTTTATGTTCCCATCCTTCGCCTTTCCAAACCAACATACTATCAACAATATCAAACTTTGAATCTGCATGTATTTTAGCTTCGGCTACATGATCTTTTACGGTGGCAATTTCAAATTCTGAAACCGTGGGATGTTTATAATCAAAACTTATATTCTCAATTCGTATTGCTTTGGAGTTTTGAATACACGTTTCCATAGTCTTTCCCCTAAAGGCAATCTCGGCTCCCATACCATTAAGTACCACATGTTCGGCTTCCAACAAATAAAAAGCAACTGCTTTTAAAGCTTCTGGTGCATCGTTGGTGTTTGAAATATTAAATGCAGCCTTGTATGCTAACTCTGGATAAAAATTATAAACCCCTGAAGCAAACTTTACAGTGATAGGAGCTTCTTTAGTTCCTTTACCAGATAAAACCAAGGATGTTGTAAAATCTCCAGGTGATACAATTTCTATTGTATTCCCCTCGGTTAACAACAACTGATTAACTGGTTTGAACGACTTCCACGGCATTTCTTTCGATGTCCCCAGATTGGTATCCTTTCCATCGTTAGGGTCTATATAATAGGTTGTGTGGGGTTTTGACTCTTTTCGCTCTGCAATCGGTAAATAGGGGTTTTCTATTGGGGACAGTTCTTTTTTACCAGTACAACCCAAAACCACTAGCAATAGTAAAATCCTTAAGTATATTATTCTCATAGTTAGTTTTTATTCAGTTAAGTTAATATCATAATAAAGCGAATGCTAATCCAAGTTAACATAAAAACGATATTCAGGTTTTATCACGATGTTTTTTATTTGTGCGGTATCTATCTCGGAGGTATCGACGATTTTCTCAAAATAGATTTCTGGCTTATTGGTATTGAACGCTTCCACCCTAAGAACAATAGGGTTTCCCTGTAATACATCTACAAAGCGATCCAACCCTATAACCCAAGGTGCTCCATCAAACAAATAATCGCTAAAAAGTGTTTCGCCCAAGAAGGCATCAGCCCGATCGCCCACAAACGAAATATACAATCGCTGTGCTGTCCCATCTTCTTTAAGGGGCTGTAAAAGCTTTACTTCGTAATATGCCATTCGATCTTCTTTCTTCCAAGCAAATTGTGGCAAATTACCTGTACCCTGTTTTCCTAAAACCGCAACGGATTGTATGTTGTCCGCAGCGCTTTCCCAAGTGTTATCTGTTTGCCATGTTAAGCGGCTCCCGTTTTCGAGCAAAATCTCTACTTCTGCTATAAACTGTAAATTGGAAGTTTCCGATTCTATTTGAAGGGTATTATGCGACTGCCATTGTCCTTTAGGTAAAAGCACATTAAAATAATTTCCATTTTGAACCCGTTCCAAAGGGACTCCGTTTAAAAAAAGGTTAAACCCTGCTGAACCGGCACAACGTATAGTAGCCAATTTAACTTTGGACATAGAGGCATGCTCCATACTTTTACGTATTACACTTTTCCCACTTGTACTTTTTGCCTGAACCCAATGGGCATGTTCCATAGGGCGGTACTTAACCAAGGCTACCGGATGTTCATTAACAGTTTTTTTAAATTTGAATTCTGAGAATATCCCATCTTTATTAGTGGCTTTTTGCAAGTTGGGAAACACCAACAATTGGGTTTCATTACTTTCAGAAAATGCGGTTATCGTCTCATTTTCCATAAAAACACCCGACTCACTAAGTATCAGGTAATCTTGATTTTTTGCCTTTAATTTCCATATGGCATCAGACTGCGCTTCTGTTAATGTTAATACTTTTAAAACAGTACCATTTGTTTGTTCAACTTCAATAACACAATTGTTTCCGGGCTTAAGTTGAGACACAAAATATCCATGCTTTTCTTCCTTAACCATTCCATTGGCACAAGTCACCTTTTTAACCAATGCTTTATTAAAGTAATATTCGGCAGGTATGGCATCGTCTTCAAAAAACACCCAGAGATTGGTTTTCTTGTCGTTTAGCTTACATATTGGCTGGGTTGTCGCATACTTTAACTGTATTTCTCCCATAGCCATATTGAACGGCCATAAAAAATAAGCGCCATCTTGAATGGTTACTGGCTTACGGGGTAATTGTAATACTTCATTTTTTAATTTAATATGGAACTGAACATCTTTATAAGCCTTTCGCCTTTTTTTGTACAAATAGTTTGAGCAAAACAAAAAGCCTTGTTCGTCCTTTGAGCGAACTGCCCATTGTAAATTATCTGTATTATTGTTCGATGTTGGCAAATAGGCCACCATAGGAGCTAAATCGGAGCCAAAGTCGTTCATAAAATAATTGTACTTTTTAGTCTCGTTCATAACCGCCCCTAAAGTACCAAACTCCTTTAATGGAGCCTGGAAATCGTATGAAACCCTACTTGTAGACGACTCTAAAGTTGTTAATTTACCTATTTTATGGCTACCGCCGCTGTACATATAATAGCCCATTAAGTTGACCCCACAGCCCAACCTAAGGTTAATATTCTCACCCGCCATTTCTTCAGGCACAACAGGACGCCTATGGTAGAAACTAGGTGTTCCCAATCCCACTTCGCAAGTAAAATAAGGCGATTCTACTTCTTTAGAATTTAAGGACTGTACACCGCCTTCAATCGTTATTAAATCGGTACCAATGTTATCTGATAAGCGATTGTATGAGAAAAACTCAAAATTGCCTACAGGCAACTCATCATAACCTTTACTCCAGGGTGTTTCAATATAATAGCCAGCATATGGTATAACATCCTTTTTCGGATAATCGGAAGCCATCCAATGAGTCATCGAGTAAAGGGGGGGTATCTAACCCTACTTTAACAGCCATTTCCTTTAAGGCCATTAAATGGGGCACCACATGTTCTTTGGTTACATATTCATTTTCCAATTGAACGCCCATAATGGGACCACCATCTTTATACAGTAAACCTTCTACTTGCTCGTAAATAGCTTGATACCACTTTTGGGAATAGGCGAGATAAAGCGGATCGTTATAGCGCTTTCGAATGTGGGTCTTTTTCATTAACCAATCGGGGAGCCCTCCATTACGGCACTCGGCATTACAATAAGGGCCTATACGTAAATGCACCAAAAGCCCTATCTCTTCACATAGCTCTACAAAAGCTCTAATATTATTATTACCAGTCCAATCTAATTGTCCTTCTATTTCTTCATGGTAAATCCAAAGCAAATACGTACTTACAATGTTTACTCCCGACGCCTTCATTTTAAGCAACGTCTCTTTCCAGTACCTGTGATCGTAACGGCTAAAATGAAACTCTCCCATTACTGGAAGTAATGGCTCACCACCTTTAGTCAAGTACAGGCTATTAACCTTGATGTCCTCTCCCGACTTTCCCGGATGCCCCATATTGAAATCATTTATAAGGCTAGGATATTCCACTTGACTTAAATCGATATGATGATCCTGGGCAAATGCGTTCGGCACACCAATGATCATTAATAGTAATAAGACCACACTAAAGCAGCAATACTTTGTATTCATATTATTTACTTTTTATTCGTTCACATGTTTTAAGTAAAGCATATCCCCAAACCTAAGGCATAAATCCTATCCAAAACATGGACAAACACCTAATAACCATAGAGAATTTAACTATCTTCATCAAATAATTCAATCGTTTGAACAAATATATGTAAAGAGAATAGAATTATAGTATCGATGAAAAAGCAAACCATTTTGAAATTACTGATTAGCACTAAAAACCTGTTTAATAAAATCTATAAACACAAAAAATAAAGGAAGTGATAAACTAAAACAAGAATTATATTACCAAATTTATTCATTAAATTACAAGACTTTATTGACCCTGTAATAATGTCCAAAAAGCCGCTTCATATATTTCTTTACTTTCTTTTTACTTGCCTGGGTAGTCATGCCCAATTACAAAATGCCACGCCCGAGTCAGTTGGATTGGATACGCAATACATTCAAACCAAAGTAGATTCTATAATGACGCAGGGCATACAGCAACAGGCCTTTCCAGGGGCCCAACTGTTAGTAGCTAAGCAAGGTAAGATAATCTTCCACCAGTACTATGGGTACCACACCTACGACAGCATTCAAAAAGTAGCTCTAAACGATATTTACGATCTGGCTTCCGTTACAAAAATAATAGGGCCTTTACCTGCCTTAATGAAACTTTATGAAGAGGGAAAACTCGATTTAGATATACCTTTTAGCACCTACTGGAGGCCTTGGAGACATCTAAAAGACAAAAAAAACATTACGCTTAGAGAACTATTGGCCCACCAATCGGGTTTACAGCCCTATATTATTTTCTTAAATGAGGTACTTAGAGGGAACCATTTAAAAAAGCGCTTTGCGAGAAGTCGTATCTCCAGACGTTTCCCTAATGAAGCTTACCCGGGCATCTTTATAAACCGCCGCTTTAAGAAAAAGGTCTACCGAATGATCTCACGCTCCAAAGTTAACGACAAAAAGGAATATCTTTATTCAGGACTCGCCTCGTTAATTTATCCGGAACTTATTGAAAATCTATCCGGAATACCCTATACAACCTATCTTCAATCGCAATTTTTCACTCCGTTGGGATGTAATACTTTAGGATATCTACCCGCCAAAAAAGAGTTTAAAAACAATATTGTACCTACCGAGGTAGACACCTTGTTCAGAAAAGAGCTCACAAAAGACTGGGTTCATGATGAAAATGCCGCTCTTTTAGGTGGTATCTCTGGTAATGCCGGACTATTTGCAACCGCTAAAGATCTTGCTATTTTCATGCAAATGTATATGCAAAAAGGTGTCTACGCCAGCAAACGCTACTTCAAAGAAGAAACGGTCAACACCTTTATTAAAGTACAATACCCAGAAAACGGTAACCGCCGCGGACTAGGTTTTGACAAACCTCTTTTAGGTAACGACACTCTCGATTTAAAAGAGGCTTACCCCGCTCCCCAAGTAAGTTCTGAAAGCTTTGGTCATGCCGGGTTTACAGGTACCTTTGTCTGGGCCGATCCACAAAACAAACTGGTATTTATTTTCCTTTCCAACCGTGTGTATCCGTCAAGAACCCATAGTAATATTTATAACTTAAATATTCGTACAGAATTGCAACAAGTGTTTTACAAAGCACAAAAAACAACAAACTAATTCATAAATATTTTAGTATTTTAGTGCTTTAAAATAAACTATGGGCCTACTCGTTTTCTACGCTTTAATTTCTATCTTTTTTTCATTTTTATGTTCCATTCTAGAAGCTGTTCTGCTAAGTGTTACACCCACTTTTATTAACGTAAAAAAGAAAGAAGGCAAAGGATACGCTAACCATCTTGAACATTTAAAAAAAGATGTGGACAGACCTTTAATTGCCATACTTACCCTAAACACCATTGCACATACTGTTGGTGCTATCTTGGTTGGAGTACAGGCAAAAGTTGCTTATGCTGAGTTGTACGGCTCCCAAACCAAACAATTTATTGGAATCCGATTTACCGAAGATGTTATGGTAGGAATTGTTTCGACCATCATGACTGTTTTAATACTGGTAGCCTCAGAAATAATCCCAAAGACCATAGGAGCCACTTATTGGAAACAATTGGCAAACTTTACAACCAAAGCACTTCATGTTTTAATTTATCCGTTACAATATACTGGGATTCTTTGGCTCCTTCAGCTTACTACAAAACTAATTGGTAGTAAAGGTCATGGTAGTGTTCTTGATAGGGAAAACTTTCTAGCCATGACAGACATAGCTCATGAAGAAGGTGTTTTTCATGAAAACGAAAGCAAAGTAATAAAAAACCTCCTGACCTTTAAAGAAGTATTTGCTAAAGATATCATGACCCCCCGAACGGTTATGAAAACCGAAGATGAAACCACAACTGTTGAAGATTTTTTCAATAGAAATTTAAACCTTAGGTTTTCCAGAATTCCCGTTTATGTAAACGAACCAGACAACATTAAAGGTCTTGTTCTTAAAGACGATGTCTTTAAAGAAATGGCATTGAGCAACGGCTCTAAAAAGCTGTCGGACATTAAGCGAAACATTATTGTTGTTGTTAGAAACACCCCTATACCCAACCTTTTTGAACAGCTTATTGAAAGCAAAAACCATATGGCCCTGGTAGTAGATGAATACGGATCGGTAAGCGGTATTGTGACCATGGAAGATGTTATTGAAACACTCCTTGGATTGGAAATTATGGATGAAAGTGATACGATTTCAGACCTTCAACTTCTGGCCAGAAAAAGCTGGGAAGCCAGAGCTAAAAAGCTAGGAATCTTTGAAGACAAAGACCCCACGGACTAATGGACTCGTGCATTATTAAATCACCTATTGGCTATACAAAAATTAGTGGCAACACCGATGGAATTACCTCAATAACAGTTCTTGATTCTGAAGAAACCGTTACCGATATTATTCCCGAAACACTTCAAGATTGTGCATATCAACTCAAAGAATATTTTGAAGGCATTAGAAAAACATTTAGCCTAAAATTAAACCCAGAAGGCACTTCCTTTCAAAAGCAAGTATGGGACGAACTCCTTAAGATCCCATATAGCAAGACCACTACATATTTGGAGCTCTCCAAAAAACTGGGTGATGTTAAGGCCATCAGGGCAGTAGCAGGTGCCAATGGTAAAAATCCACTATGGATTGTTATACCCTGTCACCGCGTAATTGGCAGTGACGGTAGTTTAACTGGTTATGCCGGAGGTTTGCACCGTAAACAATGGTTATTGGAACACGAAAGCCCCTATAAACAACAATCTTTATTTTAGTTTAACATTAAAAGCCCGCATCTCCATTAGAATTAGTATATTTAGTTTCCGTAAACGTACTCCAAATGAAATTTCTTAGAAAACTTCTAAAATGGCTTTTAATTCTTTTCGGTTTGTTAATTATTATCCTGTACGCTACAGACACCGATTATCTATTAAAAGCCGTTAGAACCATTTATCTTAAAGGCCATACAACAGCATATCTGGAAGATTACAAAGAATTCGACAATCAAACTATTGAAACAGGCACACCGCAACCCTGGCCAAATCACAAAGACTATAACTCAGCAGCAACAACAACAAAACTAAATCAGGTAAATGCCGAATGGGGAACCATTGCTTATGTGATTATAAAGAATGATAGCATTTGGTTTGAAGATTATTACGACGGCTTTAACGAAGACTCTCAATCCAATTCCTTTTCCATGGCTAAAAGTTACGTGTCGGGTTTAATGGGAAAAGCCATTATGGACGGCTACATTATAAGCTTGGATCAGCCAGTAAGTGATTTTCTGCCCGAGTTTAGCGAAAGGCTGGCTGCAAAAATGACCGTAGGAGACCTCTCGAGCATGGCTTCTGGCACCAACTGGGATGAAGCCTATTACTCACCGCTTTCCATAACAACCCGTGCCTATTTTGACGACGACCTGGCCAAGGTAATCCTCGGACTAAAAGTGGTTAACGAACCCGGAAAAGCTTTTAAATATGCCAGCGGAGATACCCAAATGCTTGCTATGGTTATCGAAAAAGCAACTGGTAAAAAAATGTACAACTATCTTGAAGAAAGTTTTTGGAAACCTTTGGGCTGTGAAAACCCAACTCTTTGGCAAGTAGACAGTAAACAACATGATCTGGTTAAGGCTTATTGCTGTATAGCCAGTAATGCTAAGGACTTTGCACGTTTTGGGAAACTGTATAAAGATCATGGCAAATGGAATGGCAAACAGTTATTGGACTCGGCTTTCGTTACCAAAAGTATAACGCCACGCTTTAAAGAAAGTCCGCAATACGGGTATGGGTGGTGGATGAAAAATGTTATAGGTAAACATTTTTTTATGATGCGAGGCCACTTGGGGCAATACGTTATGGTACAACCAGAAGATAATGTAATTATTGTTCGCTTAGGACATAAAAAATCACCCGATCAAGCAGGCGACTTCACCTCTGATATTGATATCTATATTGAAGAAGCCTATAACATGTTGAATAGCAAATCATAATATTTTGTTATTTAACATTTTGTTTGGCTGTAGGAATTTTATTTGTATTTTATTTGATTGAATTAGCATCAATCAGTCATCATGAAAAATACCCTTTTACTGCTATTATTAGCATTCTCATCTTGTTACGGTCAAACCAATAAGAAGTTTAATTTAGATTTTGAAACCTACAACCCATTTATCCAACTCTCTAAAGATTGGTTTAAATGGGGAGATTACCCTTTAAGCGTTGACACTATAACGGTACATTCAGGTAAATTCTCAGGAAAAATAAAATCTAACAACAACCATAATACCTTTGGATCCATAGCCTATAGAATCCCTGCAAACTATACAGGGAAATCCATTAAGCTTGAAGGCTACATGAAAATTAAAAATGTTGAAAATGGATTTGCGGGTTTATTACTCAGAATAGATGGCAATAGGGAAATATTAGCATTTGATAATATGGAGAACCAAAACATTCATGGTACAAAAGACTGGCAGAAATACACTGTAAAATTACCGTTATCGGAAGGCGCAAAAACTATTTTTGTTGCAGGAATAATGTCCGGTTCTGGAGAAGCATGGTTTGACGATTTTGTTTTAACTATAGACGGTAAAGACATTCAAACTTTAAAAGAAATAGAAAAACCTATCCTAAAAGCAACCTTAGACCATGAGTTTGATTCAAATTCGAAAGTTAACTTTCCCGAACTTAATGAAACCCTAGTCACAAATTTAGAATTATTAGGCAAGATCTGGGGGTTTTTAAAATACCACCATCCCGAAATTGGCAAAGGCAATTACAATTGGGACTTTGAACTATTCCGTATGCTCCCAAAATATTCGGATACTAAAAGCACTTCCGAAAGAGACCAAATACTTCTTCAGTGGATTGAAAAATATGGAGATATAAATATTTGTAAGGACTGCAAAGAAACAGCTCCAGAAGCCTTTTTAAAACCAGACATATCTTGGATTAATGAGTTTGGCATGAGTACACAATTAATAAACAAAATAAAGTATATCTACAAGAATAGACATCAAGGAGAGGGTTTTTATATTGGAACCGACGGTTACGAACGCATCAAATTTTTAAATGAAAATCATTATTACAGCATGTCTTATGATGACAGTGGCTTTAAACTATTAGCACTTTATCGTTACTGGAACATGATTCAATATTTTTTTCCTTATAAGCATTTAACCGATAAAAACTGGAATACTGTTCTGAAAGAATACATTCCAAAATTTATCAACTCTAAGAATAAATTGGAATATGAACTCGCTTGCATTGCGTTAATAAGCGATATAAATGACACACATGCAACCACTTCTGTAGGATTCAGTACTGTGCAAAATATTCGCGGAAAATATTATCCGCCCTTTAGAGCTCAATTTATAGAAGACCAACTAGTGGTAACCGACTACTACAATCCCGAACTAAAAGATGTTTCCAATATCAATATTGGCGACATAATAACCCATATTAATCATAGACCTGTTCAATCTATAATTGATAGTATCAGTCCTTATTACCCAGCTTCAAATAACGTTGCAAAAATAAGGGACATTGCTAAAGACCTTTTACGGTCCAGTAAAAAAGAAATACGTCTTGATTACATCTCTAACCATCAAAAAAAACAACACCAATTACCTCTTTATATAGAAAGTGATTTGAATACGCGGTGGTACAAATGGACGGGAGAGCCATGCTTTAAGCTTTTAGAAGATAATATAGGTTATATAACTTTAGAATTCATTGGAAAAGAGGATATCCCTAACATTAAAGAAACTTTTAAAAACACCAAGGGGATTATCATTGACATTCGTAACTACCCCTCAACTTTCGTTCCTTTTACATTAGGCTCCTATTTTGTTTCTGACAACACGCAATTTGCTAAATTCACATATGGAAACATAAACAACCCAGGCGAATTTAACTTTAAAAGTGGGGATATAATCACCAAACCCGATGAAACCTACAAAGGCAAATTAGTTGTTTTGGTTAATGAAGATTCACAGAGTCAATCTGAATATACCGCTATGGCATTCCGATCAGGAGACAATACTACCATTGTAGGTAGCACGACTGCTGGCGCCGACGGAAATGTATCTTCACTATATCTACCTGGCGGCTTATTAACCAGAATTTCCGGCATTGGCGTTTATTATCCCGATAGCACAGAAACGCAACGCGTAGGCATAATACCAGACGTAGAAGCAAAACCAACCATAAAAGGCGTTAAAGAAGGCCGAGATGAAGTTTTAGAAAAAGCAATAGAAATTATAAACAACAATTAATGTTATGATATCTAAACTTAATTTGGAAAATATACTCTTTCTGGACATTGAAACCGTTCCTGAAACACAGCATTTTACGGATTTAGACTCAACAAAAAAACTCCTATGGGAGCAGAAAACACAATACCAGCGTAAAGACGAATTTACCCCCGAAGAATTTTATGATCGTGCCGGTATTTGGGCCGAATTTGGTAAGATCGTTTGTATATCAGTTGGTCATTTTAGTTTTCAAGCGGAGGATAGAACCTTTCGGGTAACATCATTTCATGGAGATGAAATACGCCTACTAAAAGACTTTAAAAATTTACTGATCTCGCATTTTAGCCAAACAAAACATTTGCTCTGTGCACATAATGGAAAAGAATTCGACTTTCCCTATATTGCCCGACGTATGATAATAAACAACATCGAATTACCCTATAAACTTAATCTATTTGGAAAAAAACCTTGGGAAGTACCGCATTTGGACACTCTTGAGCTCTGGAAGTTTGGCGACTACAAAGCCTACACCTCCCTAAAACTACTTACCAATGTTTTGGGTATACCATCCCCTAAAGACGATATAGACGGAAGCGAAGTATACCGTGTATATTACGAAGAACAGGACATAGATCGCATTATTATATATTGTGAAAAAGACACCATTGCCGTAGCGCAAATATTATTACGCCTTAGAGGAGATAAGCTCTTAACAGATGATGAAATTAAACATATATAAACTTTCGTTTCTCGTCCTAATGAAACCATTGTCAGTTCGAGCGGAGCCAAGAACTCAAAGAAAACATTATGAAATTCTATCATGCATACATGTTAAAATGCAATGATAACACCCATTACGTAGGATTTACATCTAGTTTAGAACAACGCCTAAAGCAACACAAAATGGGAGTATATCCAAACTCCTATACATAAAAAGAAGACCTTTAAAACTAAACCAGTATGGAATCAATGTTTTACAGAACCAAGCCAAGCAATAAGCTTCGAAAAGAAAATAAAAAATTGGAGTAAAGCTAAGAAAGAAGCTTTAATAAAAGGTAAGTTTAATTTGCTACCTTTACTTTCAGATTGCAAAAACAATTCTCATCATAAGAACATAGGTCTCGACTCCGATCGACCTGACAAAAAGAAGTGATTATTTGTATAATTCTCTGTTCAATTAGAGTTGGGAACAAAGCTATGACTATGAAATCAAACCCCATTTTAAGCATTAAAGACCTCTCTATTTCTTTTGGGAGCAACGAAGTCATTCATAGCGTTTCGTATCACCTCAATAAAAATGAAATACTGGGTATTGTTGGCGAATCCGGATCGGGAAAATCGGTGTCGTCCCTAGCTATTTTGGGGCTGCTCCCCAAAAAGATTTCAAACATAACATCAGGGAGCATTGTTTATAACAATACGGATTTAACAACACTTTCCTCTAAAGATTTTCAACATATTCGTGGCAAAAAAATTGCCATGATATTCCAGGAGCCAATGAGTTCTTTAAACCCTTCCATGACATGTGGCAAACAAGTTCTGGAAATTTTATTGCAACATACAGAGTTAACACAAGAACAGGCAAAAAATGAAACCATAGCCCTTTTTGAACAAGTAAAACTACCACACCCCAAACGTATTTACAAGGCCTATCCACATGAAATATCGGGCGGCCAGAAACAACGGGTTATGATAGCCATGGCCATTGCCTGTAAACCCGATATATTAATTGCAGATGAGCCAACGACTGCCTTAGACGTAACTGTACAGAAAGATATTATTACACTCCTTAAAAGTTTACAGGAGCAAACAAAAATGAGCATCATTTTTATAACCCACGATCTGGCATTAATTTCGGAAATAGCCAATCGTGTTCTGGTTATGTACAAAGGCGATATTGTAGAACAAGGGAATGTAAATACTATTTTTAAGACACCCCAGCACAACTACACAAAAGCCCTTATTAACTCAAGACCCTCTTTAAAAACACGGTTAAAACTACTACCCACCATTAAAGATTACCTGAACCATACAATTAAGCATGATATTATAAGTCCCGAAGAGCGGAAAGCCAGACATAAAAAACTATACAACCAACAACCTTTACTCGAAATTATTAACTTGGAAAAAGAATACATCTCCAAATCGGGGTGGTTTACAAAACCGAAATCCTTCAAAGCCATAAATAATGTTAGCTTTAAAGTATACGAAGGAGAAACCTTGGGGCTTGTTGGAGAATCCGGCTGTGGAAAATCAACCTTAGGCAATGCTATTCTTCAACTAGACAAAGCCACGTCGGGGCAAATCCTATATAAAGGCACCGATATAACCAAGCTATCTCGTTCGGCAGTAAAAACCCTCCGTAAGGACATACAAATAATCTTTCAGGATCCTTATGCGTCTTTAAACCCCAGAATACCTGTAGGGGAAGCAATAATGGAACCTATGAAGGTACATAAACTCTTTAACTCTAATAAAGAGCATAAGAATAAAGTCATCGACATATTAAACCGCGTAGGTTTGTCTGAAGCCCACTTTAACAGATACCCCCATGAATTCTCTGGTGGACAAAGACAACGTATAGGCATTGCCAGAACCATAGCCTTACAACCTAAATTAATTGTTTGCGACGAATCGGTTTCGGCCCTTGACATTTCGGTCCAAGCCCAAGTCTTAAACTTGTTAAATGAGCTTAAGGAACGTTTCGGATTCACTTATATTTTTATATCACACGATCTGGCCGTTGTAAAGTACATGGCCGACCAACTACTAGTAATGAACAGGGGACAAATTGAAGAATTAGATGATGCGGATATCATTTACAAGAATCCCCAAAAAGCTTACACTAAAAAGCTAATAAACGCAATTCCAAAAGGCTTATAATGTAAAAACTTTTTTAGTCAAGTACAGCAAACCTTTAAAAAACTGTATCTGCTCTCGCAACGTTTCTTTGAATTTGCTGTCTTCATTTGTAGGTTGTTCAGGTAGATTTGTTGCAAAATTCATAAGCCTTTAAGTTTATGGTAGATTTGGGGAAATCTATAATTATTTAGGTTTCTTTGGGGACTGTAAATATGAAACATTTTTTTTAAAATATCGGATTAAAAACATATTAAATCGATGAAATGCATTATTTTTTAACATTTAATCCATTTGAATGACCAATTATATGACCAATTTAAGCCTTTACTTTTTCTTTCATTATGCAAAATCAATACGCTTTTGATTGAAGATTGCTTATATTTAATACCAATTTTTATAAAATAAAATGTCAGACAATAAACTATGGGAAGGCTCAACATCTTTTAAAGAGAAGAGCCATTTATTTAAATATCGAAACTGGTTAGCAGAGAACCACAACTTACATTTTAGTACCTACGAAGAAATATGGCAGTGGTCTGTTGATAATATTGGTGTTTTTTGGGAAAGCCTATGGAACTATTTTGACATCATCTCATACCACCCTTACGATACCGTTCTGGAAATGACAACCATGCCAGATTTTAAATGGTTTAATGGCGCCCGTTTAAATTATTCTGAACATATCTTCAGACAAGCAACTCCAGACCAAACAGCCATTATCTTTGGAAACGAACAAGGCGATTACTTAGAATTGTCCTGGAAAGACTTAAAAAAGAAAGTAGCATCTATGGTTGCTTACTTGAGATCTATAGGGATTACGAAAGGAGACTGCGTAGTGGCATTTTTACCCAATGTCCCAGAGGCTACGATTTCTTTTCTGGCCGTTAACGCTATTGGAGCCATCTGGTCCAGCACATCTCCTGATTTTGGAGCAGAAAGTGTTATAGATAGGTTTGCCCAAATAAAACCCAAGGTATTTATAACCGTAGATGGCTATTATTATAACGGCAAACCATATGACAAAACAATCATTGCAAATAACATTGCAAATGCACTACCAACCCTAAAAAAGGTTATTGTCCTGCCTTATTTAAACAAAGAAATAAATTCAGGTTTTAGTCAAGATTCTGTACACATAAATACCATTTTTAATACTGATGGTGGCGAACTGACTTTTGAACCTGTAGACTTTAACCACCCCATATGGGTGCTCTATAGCTCAGGAACCACAGGTATACCCAAAGCCATTGTACACTCCCACGGTGGCGTTTTGTTAGAACACTTAAAATACATGGCTTTCCATAACGACGTACATAAAGGAGAACGCTATTTTTGGTATACCACAACTGGCTGGATGATGTGGAATTTTTTACAATCTGCCATGTTAATGGGAGCATCTATTGTTTTATACGATGGTTCGCCAACGCATCCTGATTTTTACAAACTATGGAAGTTTTCAGAAAAAATTAAGATTAATCATTTTGGTACCAGTGCGCCATTTTTGGTAGCTAGCATGAAAAACAAGATTGTTCCGAAAAATCAATGTAATCTGTCCTCAATTCGTTCCCTAAGTTCAACCGGAGCACCCTTACCATACGAAGCATTTGAATACGTTTATTCCAACATAAAATCCGATGTATGGCTATGCTCTATGGCTGGCGGCACGGACGTTTGCACTGCTTTTGTTGGCGGCACGCCTTTTTACGCTGTCCATTCTGGCGAAATACAATGCAGAGCCTTGGGGGTTTCCCTTTATGCTTATAACGATACTGGACAAGAGGTAGAGGACGATCTGGGTGAAATGGTTATTGACAAACCCATGCCGTCCATGCCTATTTACTTTTGGAATGACCCTGACAATGTGCGCTATAAAGCAAGTTACTTTGAGCATTTCCCAGGAAAATGGCGCCATGGCGATTTTATTAAAATCAATTCAAAAACAAACGGTCTGGTTATATATGGAAGATCAGACGCAACATTAAATCGTCACGGTATCAGAATAGGCACCAGTGAGATTTATAGAAGTATCAATAAAATAGATACCATTGAAGATTCTTTAATCGTTAACTTAGAGCTTGAAGGAGGCAATCACTATATGCCTTTATTTGTAAAGATGAAACCCACGCATACATTAACCGACGCAATACGAACGCAAATCAATCAACATCTCAAAAAAGAATATTCCCCCAGGCATGTTCCCGACCAGATCATTGAGGTTACGGATATTCCGTATACAATAAGTGGGAAAAAGATGGAAGCCCCTATTAAAAAGATTTTATTAAAAATGCCAATAGAAAAATCCATTAATCTCGATTCTATGAAAAACCCCGAATCAATTGCTTTCTTTATTGAATTTGCAAAAGGAATCTAATTTTTTATAAAGTAAATAGACTAAAACAACATTAACAACCAACACTAATAAAACCAATATTTCACCCCCAATAACAGACTATTTTTTGATTAAATAATGACATAAATCATATTTTATTCAATGCTTATTATAGAATATTGTAGCGTCCTTTTGACGCTTTAAGACAATTAATTTTTCTATAAAAGTAAAGGAATAGCAGAAAGTAAAAAATATGTATTTTTAAAATGTACAATCTTGGAAAAACTTAAAAACATATTACCACAAAAAAACTCCAACTGGCGTGTTACTGCAGTATTCCTAATAGCAATTATGATAGGCTTGGGCTTATTTATGGCTAAAGAGGCAGAAGTAGTCTCATACATGTCAGACGATCCCAAAGCCTGTGTAAATTGCCATGTAATGACACCTGTTTACAATAGCTGGATGCACAGCTCGCATAGAGAATGGGCCTCTTGCAACGATTGCCACGTTCCCCACAACAACATAGCAAACAAATACTATTTTAAGGCTAAAGATGGTTTATTCCATGCTTCTGTGTTTACACTGAGAGCCGAACCCGAAGTTATGTTTATGCGCGAAGCCTCCCAAGAAGTTGTACAGGACAACTGTATAAGATGCCATGTCCAACAGGTAACGCAAACTAAGTATGACGGATGGATTGACACCCATAGTGCCAATAGAACAGAAAGACACTGTTGGGAATGCCACCGTGAAGTACCACATGGTCGTATTCATGGTATTTCAACAATAAAGAACAACATAGCACCTATCCCGACCGATTCAGAAGAAACGGTAATTCCAGAATGGTTAGAACAAAAAATTAATCAAGATAAACAAGCACCTCATGAAAAATAAAGTTTTATTTGTAGTTACAGTTATCGTTGTTTTCCTATTGGGATTACTCGCGTCGAGTATTATCAACAGAAAAAATGAAGCTAAATACAAGTACGTTCCACAAGTTAACATTGGCGAGAACGAACCCAGAAACAAGGTTTGGGGCGAAAACTTCCCAAAAGAATACCAATCATATATCCAAACTGCCGATACGAGTTTTACTTCCTATCAAGGAGGCTCTAGTATGAGGGATGTTTTAGAAGAAGACCCTAATCTGGTTGTTTTATGGGCAGGATATGGTTTTTCAAAGGACTACAATCAAGGACGAGGCCACTATTATGCAGTTGAAGATATTCATAACACTCTTAGAACAGGAGCCCCTAAAGGCCCTGGGGATGGCCCAATGCCAGCAACATGTTGGACCTGTAAAAGCCCGGACGTTCCCCGTTTAATGAACGAACACGGTATTGAAGCGTTTTATAAAGGAAAGTGGGCAGACAAAGGTGAAGAGGTTGTAAACCCTATAGGTTGTGCCGATTGTCATGATTCTAAAACCATGAAACTAACCATAACCAGACCTGCCCTCATCGAAGCCTTTCAATCCATGGGTAAAGACATAAATAAAGCAACACATCAAGAAATGCGTTCATTGGTATGCGCCCAATGCCATGTAGAATATTATTTCAACAAAAACTTACCTGGCAAAGAAGGTATGCCATATCTTGTATTTCCTTGGAAAAATGGTATGTCTGTAGAAGACATGGAGAAATATTATGACGAAATAGCATTTTCGGATTGGACTCATAAACTTAGTAGAGCCCCCATGTTAAAGGCTCAACACCCAGGATACGAAACGTACTTAACAGGGGTACATGCCGACAGAGGTGTTTCTTGTGCCGATTGTCATATGCCTTACAAAAGTGAGGGCGGGCAAAAATTTACCGACCACCACATACAATCTCCGTTAAACAATATTGCCAATGCTTGTCAAGTTTGCCACAGAGAAGAAGCAAGTAAACTTGCCCAAAATGTATACGAGCGTCAGCGTAAAGCAAATGAAAACAGGCTTAAATTGGAAGGCTTTCTTGTTAAAGCGCATATAGAAGCAAAAAAGGCTTGGGATTTAGGGGCTTCAGAAGATCAAATGAAAGACATTCTTTTAGATATCCGACACGCCCAATGGCGATGGGATTATGCTGCTGCTGCACATGGCGCTTCATTCCATTCACCTGTTGAAACGGCTCGTGTTATTGGAAGTGGTTTAGAAATTGTTCAAGAAGGCCGATTAAAACTCGCCCGTCTTTTAGCCGACTTAGGGCATAATGCTCCCGTAGAAATGCCAGATATATCATCTAAAGAAAAAGCACAAGCATATATTGGATTGGATGTAGAAAAACTAAATAGCGACAAAGAAGTGTTTTTGAAAACCGTTGTTCCTGAATGGCTCGAAAAAGCTAAAGATCGTGAAGCAAAAATGACTCTTCAACCGTAAAAACAATCGCATACTTCAATTATCCTAAGGTGTAAAGAAAGCCTTTTCATAAAGCTTCTTTACACCTTTTAAAATTAGAATTCTGGAATGAAATTTCTATTTAAATTAATAACCTCTACCCGGGTAGCCCTAATGGTATTATTGGCATTTGCTACAGCCATGGCCATAGCTACTTTTATAGAAAACGATTATGGCACTACCACAGCCTGGGCATTAATTTACAATACTTGGTGGTTTGAGCTACTCATGGTTTTACTATGTTTTAACTTTATTGCCAATATCTTCACTTATAAATTATACAGAAAAGAGAAATGGGCTGTTTTACTATTCCATTTAGGCTTTATTGTTATTATTATTGGAGCTGGTATTACGAGATTTACTTCTTATAGTGGCATTATGCGAATCAGAGAAGGAGCAGCCTCCAATACCATTATTTCTGATGTTAATTATCTTCGATTAACACTAAGTAATGGGTCTGAAACAAAATCGATCGAAAAACGAAAAAATTTTTCAGCAGCAAAAGACAACACATTTACACTAAACACCCATTTTAATAATATACCCATTTCTGTATCATTTGAATCTTATATTCCTGATGCCCTACCAGTAATTAAACCAAATAGCGAAAATGGCTCACCCCTACTTGAAATAACTGTTGCGGGAGATAATGGCAAAGAGACCATATTCCTAAAAAAGGGTGAAGTACAATCCATAGGAAGCCATCAGCACAAAATTGGTTTTGAGGGCAATTCAGAAAATACCATTGATATTCACGAACATAATGGAGAACTAGCTCTTATCGCTCCACAAACTATTGACTTTTTCATTATGGCTTCCCAGAAAGCTGGTACTTTGGTCAAAGACAGTTTACATCCCATTGAATTAAAGACCCTATACCGCTCAGGCGATTTTTCTTTTGTACCACTGGCATACCACCCTAAGGGGGAGATTGTTTTGAAAAGTGGCACAGAAAACCAGAAAGAGAATGACAAAAACCTTGATGATGCTATTTTAATATCTGTAAGTGCCCAAGGTGAAAAAAAGACAGTTCCTATTTTGTATCGCGAAGGTTTTTTACCTACTGAACATCCTGTTAAAATTGGAAATCTTGACGGAAGTATATCCTATGGTGCTAAAAAATTACACACCCCTTTTTCCATTCATCTAAAAGACTTTCAGCTAGAACGTTACCCTGGATCTACCAGTCCATCGTCTTATGCTAGCGAGGTTGTAGTAGTTGACGATCATCAAAAATTACCTCATAGAATTTTTATGAACAACGTTCTTGACTATGAGGGATATCGCTTTTTTCAAGCCAGTTATGATTCTGATGAGCTGGGAACTGTGCTCTCCGTTAACCACGACCGTCCAGGAACTTACACCACCTATTTAGGATATTTTCTTATGAGCATCGGTATGTTTTTCACACTATTCGGAAAAGGCACCAGGTTCCAAGCAGTTAACAAAAAACTAAAGAAACTAAAAACAGTAAGTTCGCTTTTTATTGCTATAGCGTTGTTTTTAGGAAACGATACCAATCTGTTTTCTCAAACGCCTTCTTCAGATGTTACTTCTCAACAAATCATAAGCGAAAATCATTCTAATAAATTCGGACGGCTTTTAGTACAAGATCTCGACGGGAGGATAAAACCTATGCATACGTTAGCTTCAGAGTTTTTGAGAAAGTTGTCTGGCAAACTTTACTACAAATTTCACCAACCAGACGGAACGACCTCCAGAATGGATGCCAATCAAACTTTTTTGGCCATGCATACAGCTCCAACCATTTGGCAAAATATCCCAATCATTAAAATAGATCAGAAAAAAGGTGGTGACTTATTTAATAGTTTTAGCCCAAATAATGAAAATCTTATTAGCTTCAAAGACCTTCTACAGAGCGATGGCTCTTATTTATTATCGGAAGCAGTAGAAATTTCCAATCAAAAGAAACCTGCAGAACGATCAGAATTCGACAAAGAAATTTTAAAAGTGGACGAGCGCTTCAACATTCTGTACAATGTGTTTTCGGGTAATTACTTTAAAGTTTTCCCAAACAAACTCGACACGAACAATACCTGGTTTAGCTACAATCATCACTTTAATGATTTTCCTGAAGAGGATGGTAAATTTGCCAAAACCATTACCCAAGCTTATTTTAAAGACATCCTTTCTAAACAATGGCATGAGGCTGATGAAAAACTAGCTTATATAAGTACCTATCAAAAAGAACTGGGAAAAGAGATCATCCCTTCGGACAAACATATAGAAGCCGAATTGTGGTACAACAAAATGAATCTTAATTTTTGGTTATTTCAGTATTTTTTTTCCCTTGGTCTCTTAGCCCTTATAATAGCAATCACCAAAATATTTAGCCAAAAAAAAGCACTCCTCTATTTATGGAATACGCTTATAATATTATCGCTAATAGGGTTTCTTGTTTTTGGCGGCAACATAATATTAAGATGGTATGTTGCCCAACATGCTCCATGGAGTAATGGTTATGAAATGCTCATCTTTGTTGCTTGGTGTGTTCTTTTGTGCGGTATAGTTACCTACAAAAAATCGGACTTCACACTACCTCTTGCAACATTGTTTGGAGGTGCACTCCTTTTTGTTAGTTATCTCGATTGGCTTAACCCCGAAATAACCAATTTAATGCCAGTCCTTAAATCGTATTGGCTTAAGATACATGTAGCGACTATTGTTAGTAGTTATGCGCCTTTAGCACTTGCAGCCCTGATTGCCGTTATGGCCTTACTTTTGTTTTTATTTGGAAACAAAAACAATAACGCCTTAAATGTCAAAATAAAGGAACTTACCTATATAAGTGAACTAGCAATAACTATCGGACTTTTTCTCTTATCCATTGGTACATTTCTGGGGGGCGTATGGGCAAACGAATCATGGGGGCGCTATTGGGCCTGGGATCCAAAAGAAACGTGGGCTCTCATAAGCATGATGGTATATGCAGTTATATTGCATTTACGACTTATTCCTGGTTTAAAAAGCGCCATAACACTGCACATTGCCGCTATGTTTGGATTTTGGTCTATTATCATGACCTCTTTTGGAGTCAATTATTACTTATCCGGACTACATAGTTATGCGGCAGGCGATCCATTGCCCATTCCAGACTTTGTATATTATATTGTTACTTTTATGTTACTTCTGGCTTTGTCCGTGGTTATAAAAAACAGAAAAACGAAGCACCTCAACAAGTCAAATCAAAATATCTTATAACTACAAAGCGAAAAATACTTACAAGAGCACTTTACAAACGATCCTTCGTTAATAAATTTTCATTTCTTTGCACCATTTATAAAAAGAGGGCACTTTTATATATTTATGAAACAGCCCTTTTAAACAAACTACTTTTGTACTTTTAGGCACTTAATAATTTTAATCATGCTTATATTATGAACATATTCTTGCGTTTGTTAATAATCTCTTACTTCATTTTTAGCTGCAATAATAAACCTCATACAGATTCTAACAAACCCAATATTATTTTAATATATGCCGACGATTTGGGAAAAGGCCTTCTTGGACATGAGGGCCAATCAATAATCAAAACACCCAATATAGATCGGTTAGCCGAAGAAGGCATGCGCTTTGAAAATGCCTATGCCGGTATGCTTTGTGCGCCCTCTCGCGCATCACTTATCTCAGGGAAACACGATTGCCATGAAACCGCATTTGAAATTACGCCTGCGGGTATCTATAAAAAGATAAGTTCAGCCAATACGCCTGTCGATTCTATCCAGAAGACTCTAAACAATGTCCTTTCTCCAATTCCCAATAACCAAGTATTTCTAGGACAAGTAGCAAAGGAAGCAGGATATATTACAGGACAAATAGGCAAACTGGAATGGGGCTTTGCAGCTACCGATCAACAAATGAAACGCCATGGTTGGGATTACTATTATGGATACTTAGACCACATACGTGCTCACGGCTTCTACCCTCCCTTCCTTTTTGAAAACGGAAAGGCAGTTAGCATTGAGGGCAATACGCTTGCCGACTGCGGAAAATCACATGAACCTGAAACGTCGGGTGCCTATAAACAACGCTGGGATATGACAGGTAAAGCAACCTACTCACAGACCCTGTTTATGGAAAAAGCTCTGGACTTTATCTCTACACATAAGAACCAGCCCTTCCTTTTATACTTTCCAACGCAATTGCCCCATGGGCCAGTGTCCATTCCGAAGGTAAACACCATCTATGAAAATGACGATCGGTTAACCCAAATAGAAAAGGAGTATGCCTCTATGGTGACCTTACTGGATGACAATGTGGGACAAATTATGCAGCACCTCAAAGCCCTCAATATTGACGACAATACCATTGTTATATTTACGTCAGACAATGGTCATGAAATATATTACGCCAAAGAAGGACGTGTGCATAAGCCTTATGCGAATATGAAAACCAAAGAAGTTTTTGATAACCTTGAACATAAATATTACAGTGAACTAGCAGGAGATGTATTTAACGGCAATGACGGTAGAGCCGGCATGAAGCGCAGCAACTTACAAGGCGGCATAGAAGTACCATTACTTATCAGGTGGCCAAAAATGATCAAAGGCGGTACCACATCGCAACGCTTAACAGCCAACTACGATATCCTGATGACTATAGCCGATATTACTGGGTTTTCCAAACCCCATACTACCGATGGCAAATCCTTTTATAACGAACTGGATAGCATTCAGCCCGCATACGAACATGAATTTGTTGTGTATTCTTCTTTTGAAGGCCCCACACTAATCACAAATGATGGTTGGAAAATTAGATCCTACCTTAAAAAAGATGTTTTTGAACTCTATTATTTGCCTGAGGACTATCGGGAAAAAAACAATCTATCAGACTCATTTCCCGAAAAACTTGAAACACTTAAAACCAAACTTTTTAGAGCATGCGACAATGATTTTGAGAATGGCCTATTTAGCGGAAAGAATTATGTAAAACTAAAAGAGAATGACTGAGAAAAAATGCCATCCTGAAGAAAATGAAGAATCTATTGCAATTTAAAATTTTGCTTTTCAGCAGGGTAAGATCCTTCGCTTCTCTAAACTCTGTTCTGAACAAGACAACTCACTTTTCTGATCTTTTTAGTTAAAATTCCAGATCATCAGGCAACTCATCTACCGAATCGTCTATAATATTTTTGTCAGAAGCCTTAGAACAATCCACATTGATGGAAAGCTCTAGCGGAGCTTCAAACTCCTCTTTAGATATACTTAGTGTTTCATCGGCATAACAACTTTTCATATATATTCCCCAAATTGGCAAGGCCATTGTCGCTCCCTGTCCATAATCAATAGTTTTAAAATGAACCGATCGGTCTTCGGCACCTACCCAAACACCCGTTACCAAATTGGGCACCATGCCCATAAACCAACCATCACTCTGGTTTTGGGTAGTTCCAGTTTTTCCGGCTATAGCATTCTCAAACTTATAAGGATAGCCTGTAACAACTTTCTTATAGGCAGCACTAGTAGCCCCTCCATGTCTTAAGCGTATACCAGACCCACCTTGTGTCACCCCTTCTAAAAGCTTAACGGTTACATAAGCCGCTTCTTCACTCAATACATCACGTGTTTCTGGTTTAAACTGATATAATACCGTACCATTTTTATCTTCAATAGCTGTTACCAAAACAGGCTTTGTATAAACGCCTTTATTAGCAAACGTGGCATAAGCTCCTACCATTTCATACACACTTAGGTCTGCCGTTCCCAATGCTATAGAAGGCACTGGAGGTATCTCGGACTCTATGCCCAACTTTCTTGCCAGATCCACCACTGTCTGGGGACCGACCTTATCCATTAACCTTGCTGTTACCGTATTAACCGAATTGGCCAGGGCTTCTTTTAAAGTTCTTACCCCACCATATTCGTCACCCGAATTCTTAGGACACCATTCTTCTGGGTTTCCATACTTACCTTTTTCAATACAAAAAGGTGTATCAGGTAATTCATCGCAGGGCGATAAGTGCAGTTGGTCTATAGCCGTTGCGTAAACAAACGGTTTAAATGTTGAGCCTACCTGACGTTTACCTTGGCCAACCATGTCGTACTGGAAGTGCCTGTAATTAATTCCGCCTACCCAAGCTTTTACATGACCAGTCTGTGGATCCATAGACATCATGCCCGTTCTTAAAAACGATTTGTAATAACGCATGGAATCTATAGGCTTCATAATAGTATCTATCTCTGAAGGCTTACCATCCTTCCAAGCGAAAATTGACATAGGAATAGCCTTATAGAAAGATGCCTTTATTTCTTCATCCGGTTTCTTTAAATCATATTTCATGTGTCTCCAACGCTCAGACTTTTTAATGGACTTACGCATTAAGGTATCGATGGCTCCAGATGTTAATTCTAAAAATGGTGCTGTTGGATTTCGTTTTGGTGTATTCTGGTTAAAAAACTCAGCTTGTAATCGTGGCATATGGGCCTGTACGGCATCCTCGGCATATTGCTGCATACGCGAGTCGATGGTGGTATATACTTTTAGTCCATCGTTGTACAAATTATATTTTGTGCCATCTGGTTTTGGATTGTTGTTAATCCAATCCTTCATAAAGCCATCCAAATACCCTCTAAAGTATGTTGCAATGCCTTCTCGATGAGACTCTGGCGAGTAGTTTAAATCCAATTCTGTTTGTTGTAGAGAGTCCTTAACGGCTTCTTCTATATAACCATACTTTGCCATTTGAGCCAATACTACATTACGACGTTCTCGTGTTAGCTCTGCCCGCCTTCGTGGATTAAATAATGACGAATTCTTAAACATACCCACCAACATAGCCGATTCCTTTAAATCCAAATCATTAGGCTCCTTACCAAAATAGATACGGGCTGCACTACGAATACCGTCGGCATTATTTAAGAAATCATAAATATTAAAATATTGTGCTATGATCTCTTCTTTGGTATATTGACGCTCCAAACGAATGGCAATGATCCACTCTTTAGCCTTTTGTAATACACGCTCTAAAATATTTTTGGAGCCTTCACCATGAAATAACTGCTTTGCCAATTGCTGCGAAATGGTACTGGCTCCTCCACCGCTTCCTAATTTTATAACAGCTCTTAAAGTGCCTCGGGCGTCAATCCCGGAATGCTCTTCAAAACGGGCATCTTCGGTAGCGATAAGTGCATCTACCAAATGCTTTGGCAATTCGTCGTAACTTACTGGTGTTCTATTATCGTTAAAATAGAATTTCCCTAGTGTTTTGCTATCTGAAGAAATAATCTCGGTGGCCAGATTGGTCTTTGGATTTTCTAAAACAGTATGATCGGGCATCTCCCCAAACATTCCCCATGAGGCCAACAGAAATAGAGTAGCTATAGACAAAATCCCCACAGAGAATAGAATCCAAAACCAACGAACATACTTAGAAAAGTCTTGCGTAGGTTTTGTTTTTTTAGTTTGTTTTTTTGTTGCCATGTAACTTTTTATATTAAATACTTCTCGATACAATTCTGATAAAAACCAGAACCGCTCAAAGTGACATTTATTTGATTAAAGGTCTTTCAATTCTAAAACCTACATCTGTAACGCCTTCAAGGTTAACAACACCATTTACCTTGCCATTTTCACGCATAGCATGTTGGATATTTACGGTATACGCCCCAGATTCATTAAATACGACCTGTTCTTTATACCAAAGCTTATTCTCCTTAACATCGGTATATCCATCTCCCAAAAGCTTACCACTCGGGTCGGCCATTCTATACTCCAAAGTATCTTTTATTGTCTTACCATGTGGAAACACCATCTCAACAATTAAAAACAAATTGTTGAATTTATAAGCATTGGTATTCCGTAAATTAACGAACAAATTATAGGCTTGTATTGAATCTGGAGGGCTTACCTCAAAACTTACAATGGAATCTTTATGCCATCCATTAGCAGAAACAGGTTTGTAAACATCAAAAACACGATTTGAGTCACACGAAACAAAAGAAATAATCAAAAAAAATACAAATATACTATTTCTTAACATTTTTGTTTCTTTGAGGTTTTCTTTTGTTATTAGTATTCTTTTTGTTTCTATTATTCCTGTTCCTATTATTTTTACGTTTTTTATTACGTTTTGGACTATCGAAACGTGTTAAACTATCTTGACCTACAACGTTTTCAAATGCTGCTTTAGTATCCTCGAGCAGATCGGAGGCATATTCTTCAAGGCTGGCAATGTGTTTATTATTTTTATTAGCTTCAATAATTTCGTTAGCCTGAACAGTGGTAATCTTATGCCAATGCATCCATTCGCCTTCATAGGCATACCACATATAACCTTTAAAAATATCGGTTTTTTGACAAACGGCAATACCTTTTTCTGTTTTAAGTTTTATATCGGTTTTAGGAAAATCCTTTAAGGCATCTAGATAAGTATCTAACTCATAATTTAAACAACATTTTAACTTGCCACATTGCCCGGCTAATTTTTGAGGGTTTAATGACAACTGTTGGTAGCGCGCAGCCGAAGTACTTACCGAACGAAAATCGGTTAACCAGGTAGAACAACATAACTCACGACCACAAGAACCAATACCTCCAAGTCTTGAGGCTTCTTGACGAAACCCAACCTGCTTCATTTCAATTCGCGTTCTAAACTCACGTGCAAAAACTTTTATAAGCTCGCGGAAATCGACGCGTTCTTCAGCTGTGTAGTAAAATGTCGCTTTGCTTGCATCGCCTTGAAATTCAATATCTGAAATCTTCATTTGCAATTTTAAATCAATCGCAAACTGGCGTGCTCGCACTTTCATCGGTTCTTCTCTATCGCGTGCTTTTTGCCAAATATCGATATCTTTCTGACTTGCTTTACGGTAAATCTTTAGCACCTCGTCCCCTTCAAATGCAATATTTTTTCGTTTCATTTGAACCCGGACCAACTCTCCCGTAAGGGTCACCATACCAATATCGTGTCCCGATTTTGCTTGTGTAGCAACAATATCTCCTATACTAAGTGTTAAGTCTTCTGGGTTTTTATAGTAATGCTTTCTCCCATTTTTAAAACGAACTTCAACCCAATTAAATGGTTTTTCACCACCAGGAAGTGCCATATTAGCAAGCCAATCGAATACGGTTAACTTATTGCAGCTATCGGTACCGCAAGTACCATTATTTCTACATCCTTTGGGCTGACCGTCTTTTCCAGTTGAACAACTGTTACAAGCCATCTTTTTCAATATATTGAATTCGTTAACACTTAAAAAAGCATTACGAATGAAGGTTAATAATTAATTTTGCTTGGTAAAGATAAGATTTAAATACAGACTATTTAAATTGCTGAAAAATAATTAAACCATCTTAACATCTATAATCTTTACTGGACATGCCTTTGAAGCGTTTTCACAGGTTTCAAAACTAAAATCGTCATGTATTTTTAAAGTATAAAAACCTTTTTTATCCTTAGCATGCAATAGCACAGATTTTCCATCTTTTTTCGACATTTGGAACTGTTCTGGTGCCAATTCCACACAGTAATTACACCCTATGCACTTGTTGCGTTGTAAGGTAACTATCACCATTAAGCTTCAACTTTATTTTCAACAATCTTATATAATTTATCGGAAGGCCTAATTCTAAAAGGCAAGGGTATTGTTACAGAATCTCCTTTGGTGCCTTTCTCTTTTTTCTCATTATTAACCAACATCTCGGCTACCTTAACTTCCTGGGCACCTGTCGTTTTCCCTGTAATCAAAATAGTATCACCAATTGCTACATCGTAAGCTTCTATTTTAAATTCCCCAATGTTAGCTTTTGGAAAAAAGTGCACACCTTTACCAATGTAAACTTTCTTTTGCGTAGCATGGGATCCCGAACCTTTACTCCATTCTCCTAATTTTTGCCCCAAGTAATAACCACTCCAAAAACCTCGGTTGTATACTGTTTCCAGTGTTTGCATCCACGAAATCACTTCTTCTTTGCTATAAGTGCCTGCCTCGATACTATCTATAGCTTCTCGATAGCATTTAATAACCTTAGCAACATACTCTGGTGCTCGTCCTCTCCCTTCAATTTTTAAAACCTTTATACCGGCATCGACTACCTCATCTAAAAAATCAATGGTACATAAATCTTTTGGCGACATGATATACTCATTATCGAGCTCCATTTCAAAACCAGTTTCCTGATCGATTACGGTGTATTTTTTTCTGCAATTTTGTTTACAGGCACCGCGATTAGCCGAAGAGTTCTGCGAATGCAAACTCATATAGCACTTACCCGAAACAGCCATACAAATTGCCCCATGCCCGAAAATTTCGATTTCAACAAGGCGCCCCGAAGGTCCCTTTATTTGTTCTTTCTCAATTTGTTCGGTAATCTTCTTTACTTGGCGCAAGCTAAGCTCACGACTTAACACCATCGTATCTGCAAAAAGCGCATAAAATTTAACTGTTTCAATATTCGTGATATTTATTTGGGTAGAGATATGCACTTCCATTCCCAACTCACGTGCCATTGCTATTACTGCTTGATCCATAGCTATTACAGCAGTAATATCCGCCTCTTTTGCCTTTTTAATTAAGGTTTTAACAATCGACAAATCATGATCGTAAACAATGGTATTTAAGGTTAAATAACTGCGAACATTTTTAGCCTTACAACGATCTGAAATCTCTTGAAGGTCATCCAAAGTAAAATTGATAGATGCCCTTGCCCGCATATTTAATTGCTCAACACCAAAATAAACCGAATTGGCTCCGTTATCTAAGGCAGCCTGTAAGGATTCAAAATTACCCGCAGGTGCCATCAACTCTATTTTTTGCATATCAATAAGTTATTGTTTGTTGGGCTTAAGAACTTCAAAAATGTTTCTTAGATCTTTTTTATAGGGTAAATGGTCTGCTCGCCCTTTCTTAAATATATCATTACTATTCCCTTGTCCTTTTCTTAAAGCTTTTTGCTCTTCATAGGGCAATGCATGTATCTCTTTACAGGTAACAGAACAGCAATTGTTCATCTCTTGTTTACAATCATCACATTGAATAAAAAGTAAATGGCACGCATCGTTTGCACAATTGGTATGTACATCGGCCGGTTTCCCACATTGATGGCATTGTGCAATAACATCATCACTGATCTTTTCGGCACGGCGCTCATCGAATACAAAATTCTTTCCAATGAATTTATTCTCTATATTTTGCTCTTTAACCTGGCGCGTGTATTCTATTATACCTCCTTCTAACTGGTATACATTCTTAAACCCTTTATGCTTAAAATATGCGCTTGCTTTCTCGCACCGAATACCCCCGGTACAATACATGACCAAATTTTTATCTTCTTTATGGTCCTTTAAATCGTCCTCAATAATATCTAACGACTCTCTAAACGTATCCACATCGGGTGTTATCGCATTTTTAAAATGTCCTATCTCACTTTCATAGTGGTTACGCATATCGACAAGGACCGTGTTTTCGTCTTCAATAAGCGCATTAAAATCGTTGGCTCCAACATGCACTCCTTTATTGGTAACATCAAAGGTTTCATCATTTAAACCATCTGCTACAATTTTACTGCGCACTTTTACCTTCAGTTTCAAAAAGGACATATTGTCCTGCTCTACTGCAATGTTTAAACGAATACCTTTCAAAAAATCTATGGTATCTAAATGGGATTTAAACGCATTAAACCGATCGGCTGGAAGTGACAATTGTGCATTTATGCCCTCTGCGGCCACATAAATACGTCCTAAAACGTCTAACTGGTCCCAAACAACGAACAGGTGATCTCTAAATTCTTGCGGATTGGCAATCTTGGCGTACTGATAAAAAGAAAGCGTTAATCGATCTTTGCCTGCTTTCTCGATTAATTCTACTCTTTCTTTAGCACTTAATTTATTGTACAGTTGCATGCTATACTAATATTTAAGGTTAAAAAATATTTTAAAGCCGCAAAATTACAATTTTTACTAGGAGCTAACAATTTATGAAACATAAAAAAGTGCTTTAGACTTACTAAAGCACTTTAAATCTGACCCATTCTTTGTTTGAAATAATTTCATTTTAATCCCAAAAAACAAGTGGTCTTAAACTATTTTTAGGACAATTTCATAGCAAAAATTTTCCCTCTTTGCCTACTAGATGCAAATTGCACAAAAAGGTTGCGTCATAAATTGTATTGTGACAACAATTATAGTATTTTAGCATGACCAAAATGAGATAAAAAAAAGATACATGAGTAGTGAAAAAGACGCTAAGTTAAAAGCACTTAAACTTACATTAGACAAACTAGATAAAGCTTACGGCAAAGGAACCGTAATGAAAATGGGCGACACCGCTATTGTAGATGTAGAGGCAATACCTTCAGGATCCTTAGGCCTAGATATTGCACTAGGTGTAGGCGGATACCCTCGCGGACGTGTTATTGAGATTTACGGTCCGGAATCATCAGGAAAAACAACCCTTACCCTACATGCTATTGCTGAAGCCCAAAAAACCGGAGGCATTGCTGCTTTTATTGATGCAGAACATGCTTTCGATAGGTTTTATGCCGAAAAGCTTGGTGTGGACATTGATAATCTTATTATCTCACAACCAGACAATGGTGAACAAGCTTTAGAAATTGCCGATAACTTAATTCGTTCTGGCGCTATCGATATTGTTGTAGTCGATTCGGTTGCAGCTCTTACCCCCAAAAGTGAGATTGAAGGCGAAATGGGAGATTCTAAAATGGGGCTCCATGCCCGACTCATGTCTCAGGCTCTTAGAAAACTTACTGCGTCTATTAGCAAAACAAACTGTACGGTAATTTTCATTAACCAACTACGGGAAAAGATTGGTGTAATGTTTGGAAACCCAGAAACAACTACAGGAGGTAATGCTTTGAAGTTTTACGCTTCTGTACGATTGGACATTAGAAGATCCACACAAATAAAAAGCAGTAATGGCGATGTACTGGGAAATAAAACCAGAGTTAAGGTTGTAAAAAATAAGGTAGCACCTCCATTTAAAGCCGCCGAATTTGACATTATGTATGGTGAAGGTGTTTCTAAAGTTGGAGAAATACTAGATATTGCGGTAGATTTAGAAGTTATCAAGAAAAGTGGCTCGTGGTTTAGCTATGAAGACACCAAGCTAGGACAAGGTCGTGATGCTGTTAAAGCAATTATAAAAGACAATCCAGAACTTTTAGAAGAACTGGAAGAGAAAATAAAAGCGCTCTTAAAAACAGCTTAAACAAATTAAAAAAATCCCGATATATCGGGATTTTTTTGTTTTAAACGCAACCTTTTTATTTTAAGTGCATCTACAAGGAAAAAAGCACAAATAATTAAATGTTAAATTTATTTTTATGAAAAAGTTCCTTGTATTCTGCATGACACTTGTTCTATTTAGCGCATGTAGTATTGATAATGATGGTACAAATTACGATTTAGAAGTTTTACCAATAGAAAGCGTAGACATTCCAGATGAGTTTGCTCTAGGAGAAACCTACCCGATTACCATTTCCTATTTAAAACCATCTACTTGCCATGCTTTTAAAGAATTTTATTATTTAAAAGACAATAATGAACGTACTGTAGCTGCAATAAATTATGTCTTCGAAAAAGATAATTGTGAAGCATTAGAAAATGAACTTGTAGAAGCAACATTTAACTTTGTAGTTACCAGCAATGGTTCCTATATATTTAAATTTTGGCAAGGTGAAGACGAAAACAACGAAGATCAGTATTTGATTATCGAAGTTCCTGTTACTTCATAACAACCACTGATTTTATTAAGACTAATTAATATGCGTTTAATTTGAGTTTAGAGCAGCTCATAGAAGATTGTAAAGTCAATGATACTAAAGCTCAAGGAGAATTATACAAGCTCTTTTCGAGTAAGTTATTCTCTGTTTGCTTAAAGTATTCGAGAAACTATGCAGAAGCCGAAGATAATCTTCAAGATGCATTTTTAACAATTTTCAATAAAATTAAACAATATAAAAGCAAAGGGTCTTTTGAAGGCTGGTTAAAGCGAATAACCATTAATACAGCGCTGCAACGCTACAGAAGTGAAAAAGTTTTTAATATAACAAACGAAAACACGATTGAGGACTATGAAATAGAAATTGACGAGGACTCCTATTCTATAGATTATCTTCTAAAAATCATTCAAGAACTTCCCGATCGTTACAGATTGGTTTTTAACCTATACGTACTTGATGGTTATTCGCATAACGACATAGCAGGAATGCTGGATATTAATATTGGTACTTCAAAATCTAATTTGGCACGTGCCAGACAAATTTTGAAAAAGACCATTGAAAATCACAACGCAACGCAACGCATACAATCATTATAATGGGAGACAAAAAACATATAGACCGCTTATTCCAGGAACGCTTTAAGGATTTTGAAGTGGCACCAAGCGATGCTGTTTGGAAACATATTGAAGCCCAACTGGATAAAAAGAAGAAAAAACAACGTATTATTCCTATATGGTGGCGTTATGCAGGTATAGCCGCTTTATTATTACTACTGCCAACCGTTGGCATGATTTATTTTAATCAAGACAAAGCTATTCCTGAAAATCAGGTTGTTGATACAGAAGAAATACCCCTTATAAACAATGAGGATACAAACACCCCTAACAACTTTGATGGGTCTGAGGGTATTGCAAACGATTCAGAAAGCATATCAGATAAAGAAGGAATAAAAAGGGAAACACCTTTGCAACCTTCCAATAACACAACCCCTTTGAGTGAATCGGCAATAGCAGAAATAGCCCCTCCCAACAATAAAGACAATCACATAGCATCAGCTTTGGTTTCTAACGCTAAAAACAAAACCGTTATCGCTGATCATGTAAAAAAAGACGATCCCAAGTACACAGATCCTTTAATCACGATAGACAAAGCCAAAGACATTTTTAACAAACAGTCGCAAGATAATACAGGCATCATATCTTCCGAAAAAAAGGATGACAATAAAACCAACAACAAGTCAAATCAAAATCCACTTACTATAGATGAGGCTTTGGAAGCTACCAAAAACATTATTGAAAAAGAAGAACACTTAAACAGATGGCGTATTGCACCCAATGCAGCTCCTGTTTACTTTAGTAGCCTTGGGGAAGGATCTTCCATAGACCCGCAGTTTAACAACAACTCTAAAAGCGGCGAACTTAATATGAGTTATGGCATTACGGCCAGTTATGCTATTAACAGAAAACTGAGCATTAGATCGGGAGTTAATAAAGTAAACTTAGGCTACAACACCAATAACATTGCTGTTATACAAACAATAGGGATAAATGCCAATAGCAAACTATTACAAAATGTAGCCACAACCCCTAACAACACGTTAAACAACTCACCTGAAGCCGACATGTCTTTTATTAGCAATGAAAGCCTTAGTGCGAGCAAAAGACCTGGAACACTAACAGAAACATCTAATACATCCATTAACCAAGCTCTTGGTTTCATTGAAGTCCCTTTAGAAATTGAATATGCCCTTTCCGACAAAAAATTAGGGGTAAACATTATTGGGGGCTTTAGCTCATTCTTTCTAAGCAGTAATAAAATATATACTGAAACAGAAGGAGCCAAAAGTCTTTTAGGCGAAGCTACCAACTTAAATAAAATAAGCTATAGTGCTAATTTAGGGCTAGGGCTAAACTATAAAATTTCCAAAAAAATAGATTTGGGACTAGAACCTATGTTTAAATACCAAATCAATACGTTTAACAATACTTCCGGTAATTTTAAACCTTATTTTATTGGGGTTTACACCGGATTTGCCATTAAATTTTAGGTTTTTGGTTAGATCTGAATGATATTGGTTTTCTGTAAGCTTGAAAATCAATATCGGAAAACTGCTCCTCCCCAGAGCAGTTTTTTTTCTACACAAAAAAGGAAAACTCAATTTATCTCAAAAGCCTTCAGTTGATTCAAAATAATACTTCTTGCCTTATTATTTAAATCTTTTGTGTCTTTAACATACAATGTATCGGTAAGTAAAAATTTATGGATTTTAACTCGCATCTTACCTGGTCCACCGCTAAAAAATGTATACGAAAAACGCTTTTTGTTATCGGCAAAAGTTAATGGCACAACTGGTATTTTATGGTTAATAGCCAGTCTAAATGCGCCATCCTTAAATACATCCAAAAATACGTGTTCTTCAGGCACGCCTCCCTCAGGAAAAATACAAATACTTAAGCCTGTTTTTAACCGACGTTGCGCCCTTAAAAAAACAGCTTGTCTACTTTTAGCCGAGTTCCTGTCAACTAAAATACAGGTACGCTTATAAAAAAACCCAAATAGCGGGAGCTTTGCTAACTCCTTCTTTCCTACAAAAACAAACGGATTTTTAACCACTGCTAGCATCAGCATAATATCTACCATAGAGGTATGATTGGCTATAAGCATATAACTCTTCTTCAATTCGGGTACTTGTTCTTTAAGTATACAGTACCTAAAGCCCATTCCCAACAGAATTAATTTTGCCCATATTCGAGCTAACCTAAAAAAGAAGGGATACCATGTCTCCCTTAAAATCGAAATTAACAATAGTGGAGACATCACAATAATTGGTATTATTACAAGTACATAAAACCAAATACGATATAATATCCAAAATAGATATTTAAACACTTTCATATGTAACAAAAATAATGTTATTAAATTGATTATATTTAAGGAATTCGAACATAAAAATCATAAACTATGAGTTTACTTTATGCATTATTAATAGGAGCCATTGCAGGTTGGCTTGCTGGAAAACTAATGAAAGACGGCGGATTTGGAGTCCTTTTCAATATAGTTCTAGGAATTATTGGAGGTATTGTTGGAAGCTGGGCTTTTAAAACCTTAGGTGTTTCTTTATCGGGTGGCGTAATTGGTGACATTATAACTGGTGCCATAGGTGCCATCATTATTTTATTTATTGCAGGGCTTTTAAAAAAATAAAGAAACCTTTAACACATTAGCGGTTCTTCTTGAACCGCTTTTTTATATTCTGAAGTATCCCTACATTTGCCCTTTGTTTAATTTTTTAAAAGACTTCTGTTTTAGGAAGAAATAAATGGCAAGAATACTTACAGGTATACAAAGTACAGGAACACCTCATTTGGGTAATATTTTAGGTGCAATTATTCCAGCAATTGAAATGGCTAACGACCCTAAAAATGATTCCTATCTATTTATAGCAAATCTACATACATTAACCCAAATTAAAGACGCTACATTATTACGCGAGAACACCTACTCTACAGCTGCTACTTGGCTGGCTTTTGGATTGGATATTGAAAAAACCGTTTTTTACAGGCAAAGTGATGTGCCCCAAGTAACCGAATTAGCTTGGTATTTAAGTTGTTTCTTCCCTTACCAACGTTTAACATTAGCCCATAGCTTTAAGGACAAGGCAGATAGATTGGAAGATGTAAATTCTGGCTTATTCTCCTACCCTATGTTAATGGCAGCCGATATTTTGTTGTACGATGCCGAGATTATCCCTGTTGGCAAAGATCAGTTACAACATATTGAAATGACACGCGATGTGGCCTCGCGTTTTCATACTAAAATGGGAGAGACCTTTGTATTACCAGAAGGAAAAACCCAAGAGAATATTATGCTTATTCCTGGAACCGATGGTGAAAAAATGAGTAAAAGCAGAAATAATACCATCAATATATTCTTGAATGACAAAAAATTGCGCAAACAAATTATGTCTATTCAAACTGATAGCACTCCTATAGAAGCACCTAAAGATTGGGCTACATGTAACTGTTTTGCAATTTATAAGTTATTAGCCAACGAAGCTCAAATTGAAACGATGAAAGCTAATTACGAAAACGGAGGTTATGGTTACGGTCACGCCAAACAAGCCTTATTCGAATTGATTGTAGATGTCTTTTCTGAACAACGTGAGCGTTACAACTATTACATGGACAACTTAAATGAAATTGACAAGGCTTTAGCCATTGGAGCTAAAAAAGCACAGTTGGTTGCTAATGCTGTTTTGGATCGTGTAAGAGACAAGGTTGGATATTAAGAGACTGTTTAAATTTCGTTTTTGAAATTAAATAAGCTCAAATAATTTACCAGGTAACGGACGGACAACACCTTTAAGCTCCATATTTAATAGCATACTGGCTACTTTATAAATTGGCATATTACAGTTTAAAGCTATAACATCTAACATCTGTTTGTTGTTTTCTTTAAGAAAAGTATAAATAACTTTCTCATTGGTTTCCAACTCAACAAACAATTGTTTTTGAACAATCTGTCTATTGGACTCTTCCAGTTGCCAATTTAAAATATATGGCACATCCAAAGGGTTCGACAGCATATGTGCTTTTTGGTATTTTATTAAGTTATTACATCCCAGACTTTGTGTATCGGTAGTACGCCCAGGAACAGCGAACACATCACGGTTATACGAATTGGCAATATCGGCCGTTACTAGGCTCCCACCTTTTTCGGCCGATTCTATAACAATGGTTGCTTCACTTAAACCCGCTATAACCCTATTTCGCTTTAAAAAATTATTCCTATCAAAAGTAGCACTGCTCCAAAAATCTGTAAAAAATCCACCATTATTTTCAATAGCATTCACATATTTCTTGTGCACTTTAGGGTAAATTTGATTTAATCCATGTGCCAAACAACCTATGGTTTGCAAATTGTGTTTTATTGCTGCTTTATGAGCCGTAATATCTGTCCCATAAGCAAGCCCAGAAACAATTATAGGATTATATGGCACAAGTGCCTCGATCAAAGCTTCACAAAAAGCAATACCCTGGTTGGTTATTTTTCGAGTTCCCACAATACTAATAATGGGCCGATGGCTTAAATCAATCTGTCCCGATTGAAATAACAAAATTGGCCCATCAATACAATGTTTTAATTTACTCGGATAACTGGCTTCCTTAAAATAGGAATAAGTAATGTTATTGGATGCCATAAAATGGATTTCGGCTTCAGCAGCTATTACATGATTCTTTTCATTCAGATCATTTAATACGATAGCACCAACACCATCTATTTTAAGTAAATTTTGTTTCTTCTCCTTAAAAACAGCCTCGGCCGAACCACAATGTGCAATCAATTTTTTAGCTGTTATATCCCCAATTTTAGGAACATGTTGTAAGGCCAGAGTGTAAAGCAAATCATTTTCTGACATGTATGCGTTTGATTTTGAAGCTACAATAAAAGAATTTTTAAAGTGTTAATAAATATTTTGAGGTTAATTTTACCTAAAAGCAAAAATTTTTAACTTTGTTTACATGCAACTAGAAACCTACATCAGCGATTTATTATACAGATATGAATGTGTTACAGTTCCTGAATTCGGAGCTTTTTTAACACAACGCGTTTCTGCTTCTATAAACGAAACTACAAATGCTTTTTATCCCCCTAAAAAGACGGTGTCGTTTAATGAGCAAATTCAAAAAAGCGATGGCCTATTGGCGCACTATATTGCCGATACAGAAAAAATTCCTTTTGAAGTAGCCTCAGAAAAAATTCAAAAGCGCGTAAAGGCCATTAAATCGAGTTTAATGCAAGGTGATACGGTTTCTTTTAAAAATATAGGAGACATTGTATTAAATAGTGAAGGCAATATTTTGTTTGAACCCACTTACCATCTTAATTATTTAACAGATGCTTTTGGTCTCTCTCAATTTATTTCTCCAACAGTAACCCGTGAAGTTTATAAGGAAACAGCCGAAACAATTGAAAAAGTAATTCCTATTGCTGTTACACCCGAAAAGCGTAAAACTAAAGGGTACTTAAAATATGCTGCTGTAGCTGTTATAGCATTATCTCTTGGTGGTTTTGCTGCATCCAATTTTTACGTTAACCAAATTGAACAGCATAATCAAATAGCACAAGAAACAGCAGAACAACAGCTTGACTCAAAAATACAGCAGGCGACCTTTAATTTAAATCCGCTTCCAGCTATTACCGTTAACCTTACCAAACAATCCGGTAACTATCATATTATTGCTGGAGCCTTTAGAGTTGAAGAAAATTCGAATAAAATGGTTCAACAACTCCGAAAGCAAGGCTATCCCAACGCAAGGACAATTGGCATGAACAAATCTGGTTTATACGAAGTTGTTTACGCTAGTTATGAAAACGGAAAAGACGCCTTAAAAGCCATTCGGGAAATTAGAACTAACCATAACAAAGCTGCTTGGCTATCGGTTAAAAAGCTAAACTAGTTTTTTGCGAATTCGACAATATTTTGCTTCTTTAATCCTAAAATCATTTTAACTTTGCGGCATCATTAAAAAAATCGCAAATGATGCAAGCAAAAACGCCCGAACAATCCAAAACTGTCCTTACAGACATGGTTTTACCCGGTGAGACCAATCCCTTAAACAATTTATTTGGAGGGGAATTATTAGCCCGTATGGATCGTGCGGCAAGTATTGCTGCCAGACGGCACTCAAGACGTATTGTAGTAACTGCTTCTGTAAACCATGTGGCATTTAACAGAGCGGTTCCCTTAGGCAGTGTGGTTACTGTCGAAGCCAAAGTATCCCGTGCTTTCAACACCTCTATGGAAGTCTTTATAGACGTTTGGATTGAGGATCGTGAATCGGGTGAAAAAACAAAGGCTAATGAAGCTATTTACACCTTTGTTGCCGTCGATGAGACCGGAAGACCCATTGCTGTCCCAGAAGTACTTCCTGAAACAAAACTGGAAAAAGAACGCTTTGCTGCGGCTCTGCGACGCAAACAATTAAGTTTATTGCTTGCTGGAAAAATAAAACCCAATGATGCTACTGAGCTAAAGGCTCTGTTTGAATAATACCAATTCGCTTATTTAATATAACGTGAATCTCGGATAAGAAAAAAGTGTTTTTATTTTAGTTTATTATATTGATATTCAGTATATTAAA
>NZ_BAABCY010000064.1:0-71990 GCF_039539345.1 Snuella lapsa
TAATTTTTAATATAACTAAAGTGCTGCAATGAAATTGCAGGGTTTTAGACCCTAATTTGAAACCAATAAACTTCTCAACTATTTAACTTAAAAGGGCAAATTTTTAAAATTTGCCCTTTTATATCTTAAGCTAGAAAAGGGTATACCCAAAAATTAATGATACTCTTTCATAATCCGATTTCCAACTAACTTGACGACCTATTATACCCCTCCTTAACCCATGTCTTAATTCCAAAGCATATCTATAATATTTGTAACCAACGCCAATAGAAAAACTAGCATTTGGATCAATCCTTAATTCATCTGCCTTCTCATATTCTATTTTTGAATTTGAAAAATTCATTACTAACAAGCCATTCAAAAACAATCTTGAATTATCGTTCAAGAATAAATAATGCCGAACTCCAAAAGGAATTTCAAAGGATTTATAATCAACTGTAGCTGTACCAGCTGTTGTATTTAATTCCTTCTCAGCTTTAAAATTATAATAAGAAGGCTCAGCAATCACCGCCCACTTATTACTATTAAATGGCAATACATACTCTACTTCAGCTCCTATTCTAAAACCTAATTTATTCCCAAAATCTGCATTCTTAAATTCTTGCGCTGTACTTGAAACCTCAAGAGAAGCACTACTCATCCCAGGTCTAATTGCTAAGTTCAAAAAGCTGCTTCTTTGCTTTTTATTGAAATTATTAAACTTAGTATCTGTACATTCATTATACCTCACAAACAAATTAACCAATTGTTGTTTTCTATAATCTAAACCCTGAACACCTTCTAAAGGCTTTCCCTTACACCTCAAAGCGTCCCATAACTGTTTTTTAAAATAACTGTTGGTAGCTATAGTACTAAATTCCGGTTTATACCTTTTAAAGATTAATTGCTCAATATTACCATTACTCGTTTTGAAAAAGAACCTTGTTAAATTTCCATTCACATATTGGTACAAAGAAGCCTTTCCCTCAACCAATACTTTTAATAAAAGTTGCTGCTCTTCAAATATGGGCTCTTTTACATCACTCAATGCACTTGTCACATCACTAGACTTGTCTAAATTAACAATAGACCTGTAAAATTTTGATTCATTATATATTCCAAACTCTTTAATCTGGTCTGTTTTAATACTTTTAACTTCTTCATCGTTCAATAATCTATATTGGAATTCAACAGGATTATTTTTCCAATCACTATTTTTAATTAAACATTCAATTTTTTTTCCTGAGTTATCAATATAATATCCTTTGTCAAAAGAAATCTGCGAAAAGCAATTAATACATACAAAAACTGTAAAAAGGTAAATAAGCTGTTTTTTCATAATTTATTTAAATATTTAGTTTAGAAAAAAATCTCTCATAAATATAAATAATATCCTATATAATCTCAGGTAAAATGTTATTTATATCAAAGTGTTTTCTGCATAAACGCTTCTGCCTTTTCAACCATGTTCTTACTCCCACAAATAAAAGGCACACGTTGGTGAAGTTCAATAGGCTGAATATCTAAAATTCGGGTAAAGCCATCACTTGCCTTTCCATTAGCCTGTTCTGCTAAAAAAGCCATTGGGTTGCACTCATATAACAAGCGTAACTTGCCATTAGGATTCTTCGAACTTTGCGGATATATATAAATACCTCCTTTAATCATATTCCTATGAAAATCGGACACCAAAGAGCCTATGTACCTTGAAGTATAGGGTCTGTCGCCCTCTTCCTCTTGACAATACTTGATATAGTTTTTTACGCCTTGTGGAAAATGACTATAATTCCCTTCATTAATGGAATATATATTACCATCTAATGGAAATTTCATATTAGGATGCGACAAATAAAAGGAGCCTATGGCTGGATTCAGCGTAAACCCATTAACCCCAGCTCCCGTAGTATACACCAACATAGTTGACGTACCATAAACAATGTAACCAGCCGCTACTTGCTGACTCCCCTTCTGTAAAAAATCCTTAAGTGTCACCGGAGTACCAACAGGCGTTATACGCCTATAAATAGAAAAAATAGTCCCCACAGAAACATTTACATCTATATTCGAAGATCCATCCAATGGATCAATTAGCACTACATATTTGTTTTGATGATTCTCATCTTGGCTGTTAATGGCAATAAAATCATCTTCCTCTTCACTTGCAATACCACAAACAATATTTCGTTTGGTTAATGTTTGTATAAATTTTTCATTTGCGTATACATCTAATTTTTGTTGGTCTTCACCTTGTATGTTTGTATCCCCAACGGCACCTATAATATCTACCAAACCAGCCTTATTCACTTCATGATTTACAACTTTTGCTGCCAATCTAATAGAATTAATAAGTCTGGACAGCTCGCCTGAAGAATACTTAAAAGCAGCTTGGTTTTCTATGATAAATTCCCCTAAGGTTTGTATTTTATGAGACATAATTAAAGTTTTAGTTTGTGCAAATATCCATTAATTTTTAGCCAACTACAACGTTTTCGTTAAAGATTAATCCAAGAAATAAACAACTTTAAACTATATTTGAAAGCTTTAAAAAGGATTATGGATTTCACGATAAGACACGCCAAAAAAGAAGACATGCCGCAGGTGCTTGAATTAATCAAAGCACTAGCTAAATTTGAAAAGGAAGAAGATGCTGTTGAAGTTACCGTAACAGATCTACAAACAGATGGTTTTGGAAAACAACCTGCGTTCCTTTGCTTCGTAGCCGAAGTAAACAATAAGGTAGAAGGAGCAGCAATAGTATTTCACCGATTTTCTACCTGGAAAGGAAAGATAATACACTTAGAGGATTTAATCGTTAATGAAACCATGCGTGGTTTAGGTATTGGAACTGCTCTTTTGGACGAAGTAATTCGCTATGGGTATAGTCTAGGTGTTAAACGTATTAGTTGGGAAGTGCTAGACTGGAACGCCCCAGCCATTGCATTATACGAGAAAAAAGGCGCACGCGTTTTAAGGGATTGGGACACTGTACATTTAGACGAACAAGGCATTAAAGCATATATATCCAATTTATAGTATGCAGGTATTTAAATTTGGGGGTGCATCTATTAAAGATGCTGAAGGTGTAAAAAACTTGGTAACCGTTTTACAGAAAACAGAGCAAAAAAGCACACTAATTGTTATCTCTGCAATGGGTAAAACCACCAATGCCTTAGAAAAGGTCATAAACAATTATTTTAACAAAAAAGCCGAATTACAAAGTGCCCTGCAAGATGTTAAAAAATATCACAATGCTATTTTATTAGACTTATTCGACAACGAAAACCAGGCTATTTTTAAAAAAGTAACTGCCTTTTTTGACGAGCTCAGTAATTTTTTAAAAATCAATAAGTCTCCCGATTATAATTTTGTTTACGATCAAATTATTGGCTATGGCGAATTGATTTCTACATCAATCGTAAGTGGTTATTTAGACACCATTGGCTTAAAGAATAACTGGATAGATGTTCGAGAACATATAAAAACAGATAATTACTATCGACGTGCCAATGTAGATTGGGACACCACACAACGCTTAATAACTTCCAACTTTAATCCCAATATACTCAATATTACCCAAGGCTTCTTGGGGAGTGACGCCAATAACTTTACAACAACACTAGGACGAGAAGGTAGTGACTTTACTGCAGCCATTTATGCTTATTGTTTAAATGCCAGCGGTGTTACGATTTGGAAAGATGTACCAGGTGTTTTAAATGCAGATCCAAGATATTTTGAAAATGCCCAATTGCTTCACGACATTTCCTATCGCGAAGCTATTGAACTGGCCTTTTATGGAGCCTCGGTTATACATCCGAAAACTATACAGCCTTTGCAACGTAAAGAAATTCCCTTATTTGTAAAATCATTTTTGGCACCCGAAAACCCTGGCACTAAAATAAGTAGAGACGTGGTCTTAAACCCTATGACCCCATGCTTTATTGTTAAGAGAAAACAAATACTTATTTCTTTATCTTCACTGGATTTTTCATACATTGTTGAGGAAAACATAAGTAAAATATTTAGTTTATTGCACCTTTATAAAATGAAAGTAGATGTTATCCAAAATTCCGCAATTAGCTTTTCGGTTTGTATTGATGACATATATAACAATCTGGAAGATTTATTACAACAGTTAAAAGCTAAATTTAAAGTAACATGTAACTCAGATGTATCGTTGTATACAATTAGGCACTATAACGAAAAGGCCATCAACCAAATAGAATCTGGTAAAACAGTACTTTTAAAACAATTAACGCAAGAAACCATTCAAATAGTAACTAAATAAACAATTTAGTACTTTTACACTCATGACCAAGCAACAAAATACAGGACTGGTAACAGCAAAAGAAGTTGCCAGAGCAATAAATGTAGACAAATACGGATTTATAGGCACCTTTATTGGTTGGTTGCTAATGAAACTCCTTAAGATATCTACATTAAACAAAATATATAACAGAAATAAACACCTTAACGAAGTTCCCTTCTTAGATGCCATTCTAGATGATTTTAAAATAAAGTTTGAAATTCCTGATGAAGATTTAAAACGCCTCCCGAAAGGTGGCGCTTACATTACTGTATCAAATCACCCTCTTGGGGGTATTGACGGTATCCTACTTTTAAAATTAATGTTGGAACAACGCGAAGACTTTAAAATTATTGCAAATTTCCTTTTGCACCGCATTGAACCCATGAAACCTTATATTATGCCTGTGAATCCGTTTGAGGACAGAAAAGATGTTAAGTCGAGCATTGCTGGATTTAAAAATGCGATTCTACATTTAAGGGAAGGGCATCCGCTTGGCATATTTCCTGCCGGAGAAGTATCGACCTACAGAGATGGCAAACTAGTTGTGGACAGGCCTTGGGAAGAAGCGGCAATGAAACTTGTAAAAAAAGCAGAAGTTCCTGTTGTTCCTATTTATTTTCACGCAAAAAACAGCAAACTGTTTTATAAACTTTCTAAAATTAGTGACACCCTTAGAACAGCCAAATTGCCATCAGAACTATTAACACAAAAACGGCGTGTTATTAGAGTTAGGATAGGCAAACCCATTTCGGTTACCGACCAGCAAGAATACAGCAGTCTTGATGAATTCTCAGAATTTTTACGTCGAAAAACATACATGTTATCCAACTCTTTTGAAGACAAGCCCAAGATATTAGATAACATATCATCAACCTTAAAAACCGCTAAAACCCCTAAACGTATTGTTACGCCAGTTGCTACCGAGTTAATGGAAAAAGAAGTGGAGCTCTTAAGAGAAGCTGATGCCCGTTTATTGCAAAGTAAAAACTATGAAGTGTTCTTAGCCCAAGCTCAAAATATTCCCAATATTTTACGTGAATTAGGTCGTTTACGGGAAATCACGTTTAGAGAGGTTGGAGAAGGCACCAATGAAGCAATTGATTTGGACAACTTTGACTCTTATTATCATCACCTGTTTCTTTGGGACAATGAAACAAAGGTGATTGCTGGTGCATACAGAATGGGGCTAGGATCTAAAATTTTTGAACGTTTTGGGATTAACGGCTTTTATCTTCAGGATCTTTTTCGTTTCGAACCAGAATTATATAAAATGATGAGTGCATCTATCGAAATGGGGCGGGCATTTATAATAAAGGAATACCAACAAAAGCCCATGCCTTTATTTTTACTATGGAAAGGCATAGTGCACACAACATTACGTTACCCCGAACATAAGTTCTTAATAGGCGGCGTAAGTATTAGCAATCAATTTTCGAATTTCTCGAAATCCTTGATGATCGAATTTATGAAATCGCATTATTACGACCCATACATAGCACAATACGTACATCCTAAAAAAGAGTTTAAAGTTAAGTTAAAGGATGCCGATAAAGACTTTGTATTTGATGAAACCAAAGCCGATCTAAATAAATTTGACAAATTTATCGATGAAGTCGAACCTGGTGCTTTACGCTTGCCGGTATTACTTAAAAAGTACATCAAACAAAATGCCCGTTTGGTAGCATTTAACGTCGACCCACTATTCAATAATGCCGTAGACGGCCTCATGTACATTAAAATTGCCGATTTACCTGAAAGCACTGTACGCCCCGTCATGGAAGAATTCCAAGCAGAATTGGAACGTAAGTTTATGGAAAATAATGGTAGCTAAAAATAGGTTTCTACAAACTCTTTAAAATACCCTTTTATCTCTTCACGTGCTTTTAAAAAAGCGGCGTGCTTTTCTTCATCTGTGCCTACCACCTTTGAAGGATCGAAAAAATTGTGATGCAATCGCAATGCATTTTTACTGGGAATATAAGGACAATTTTCGTTGGCATGATCGCAAACGGTTATAATATAGTCGAAATTAACATCGGCATATTCATCTACGTGATTCGACGTGTGGTGATCGATACTAATTCCATCTTCTTTCATAATGGCTAATGCCCCAGGATTTAATCCATGGGTTTCTATCCCTGCACTGTAAACAGTTGCTTTGCTGTTATCCAGAAAATGGTTTAAATAGCCATGTGCCATCTGACTTCTACAGGAATTCCCTGTACATAATACTAAAATATTCTTCATTAAATGTTTATCTTAAATAATTAAAATCTTTGTTAAACCGACTATGGTCCTAAGGTATTACTGAATGATTTCACTTCGTCTTTCCAAAAGGAGGTTATCATACCATGTTCCTTTTAATTTCCCTATTTTTTCCCTTACACCAACCATCCTAAACCCACATTTTAAGTGCAAATTAATACTGGCTTTATTTTCTGAAAAAACACTAGCCTGCAAGGTCCAAATACCGTTTGCTTCACTTTCTCTTATTAGCATCTTTAATAAACGCTCTCCAACATGTTGGCCTCTAAACGCTTCGGATACGTATACGCTAACCTCTGCGACACCTTTATATACAATTCTTTTTGAAACTGCTGCTAAAACAGCAAATCCAATAACAGCATCATTTAAGACAGCTACTAACCTACCATGCGAAAGATACTTATTGTTCCATTGTTCCCAAGAAGGGTATTCTGTTTCAAATGTTGCAATTCCAGTGGCAATGCCTTCGCTATATATCTTTGAAACCGAATACCAATCATTCTTATCCAATGGACGTAACCTTATAGCCTTCACAGCCTAGCAACAATTACCACCTGGCTCACAGCATGGTTGTTCATCTGCCATTGATAATTCGGCCTCTTGTACACCACAGGTTGCTTTGGCCTTACAGTCCGTTTTTTCGACGGCTAATTTAACTATTAATCTGTCTCCCTGTATTTCGAAATCGTTAACAAATAATTGAGCAGTATGGAAAGATGCATTGCTATATTCAAATTTAACTTCTGCCTCTAACACATAGGGTCTCATCTTCCCTACTTTATTGAGAATTCCTAATGCCTTATACACAGACATGTATTCCGTTTTTCCTAACTCATTTGGACTTTCCCACAACTGTATAATGGTTTCTTTCCATGCATCGGTTTGCGAACCACAGTCCACAGCATCAATGCTAACGTGCTTTACTTCTGTTATATGATAATTTGCCCCAACAAATAAACTCGGTGCGTATTCAAATAACAAAGCTTTACCCTTGTTTTGTTCTAATACTTTAAATAACTCTTGTGTTTTCATGTGTTACTGTTTTATTTTTGTTTAACAACAATTTGATTTTGTTTTATTAAAAAAATTATTTAGTTGATTTTGTAATGTTTCCCAGCGCTCAACATTAATACAATAACACATCTTTTTCCCTTCAATCTCCCCTTTTAGCAATCCAATACTTTTTAGTTCTTTTAAATGCTGCGAGATGGTTGCTTGTGCCAAACCAATTTCTTCTACCAAATCATTACAAATACAAGCATTTTGATTACTTACATATTGTAAAATGGCCACACGTGCAGGATGCCCCAATACTTTAAAGAATTGAGCAAGGTCGTTTTGCTCCTCATTAAATATTTGTGTTTTTGTAATACCCATAATCCAATCATTTTAATATTGCAATATTACGATAATAAAATTTAATAAAAAAGCCAAAAACATTTTTTTTGGCTTTTTATACCAATTCGATTTTAAATTTGCTCAATAGAAAATGATGGATTTTTGCGCTAGACGAAAAAGAAAAATCAGGCATAGCCATAGCTACGGTTTATTTTTGTGATGATGTATAGCGTAAAAAGGCGTATTTTATGTGTGTAAATTTAAAGTTGAAATGGTATTGTTGTATTTAGAACTAAAACCAGCCTTTTTTCCCAACTTGATAGGTGTTATAAAACTCTTCATCTGACTTGGTTAAGTATATAATACCTTCAATAAATGGAATTATTCCGGCAATACCGCAAGTAACTATGGAGGCTATAAGTTGAATAATGCCTTCTTTAGTATATCCTAAAATGAATTTATGAATTCCTAACGAACCGATTAAAATGGCAACGATACCGCATACTAATTTTTTATTTTCACCTTCAAAAGCTTCTTTAGCTCCCTCAGCAAACTCATTAGCGGAATCCTTAGCTTCGCTAGCAAACTCTTTGGCCTTTTCTTTGGCTTCTTCGGCAAAATCACCTGCTTTATCGGCAGTTTTCTTTGCACCTTCTTTGGCATCTCCTAACATATCGTTAAGGTCATCACTTAAATTTTTTTCATCAGACATTGGTATAATGTTTATTGGTTAAGGATTATAAAGGTAAGAAAAAATTGAATTGCTTTTAATGTTTATCTAAATAGCATAATAAGCCCCCCTATTGCAGTTACTATTAATATAAACCGCCTGTAGTTTACATTAGAAATCAGCTTAACAATTGACACTCCTACAAAAAAACCAATTACAACAGAAGGGATCAAAACCGAATTTAAAACCAATGTTTCCACATTAACGGTTTTCCATATGAAAATATGAAAGGGTAATTTAAATACATTAACTATAAAAAATAACCAGGCTACGGTACCTATAAATTCATTTTTTGGAAACCTTACTGCTAAAAAATAAATATTGGCTATTGGTCCAGCCAAGTTCCCTATCATGGTTGCAAAGCCAGCCAAAAAACCCATAGTTCCCGAAAACAACTTACTCTTGGGTACATTAGTAGATTTTTTGTTTTCATTATAAAACATGATGCCAACAGAAAGTACAATAATAACAGCCATGATACGCTTAAAGAGCAATTCTGAAATATCATTACCTATCCAAACACCAACGAGTACACCAATAACCATCCAAGGCAAAAGCTTGAATATGTAGTGCCACCTTGCATGTCTATTATAATACACAACAGCTAAAATATCGGCAACAACCAACATGGGAAGCAGAATACCTGTAGACGCTTTTTCTCCAAAAACAAAAGCAAGAACCAAAATAATTATGATTCCTATACCTTTTATTCCAGACTTTGATGCCCCTAATATAAAAGCGGCCAAACAGATTGCCGCCCATTGAAATGTTGATAGATTGAATGTATGGAGTATATCTAAAAAATACACATAAATGATTTAGGTTCGCAAATTAAAGGTTAGCTGCATTAACTGGTGGTTCCCATAGCTCTATCTTATTGCCTTCGGGGTCTAAAATCCAACCAAATTTACCGTATTCGTACTCTTCAACCTCACCTACGATAGTTACGCCTTCTTCTTTCAGGACCTTTAATAACTCATGTAAATTCTCTACGCGATAATTAAACATAAAATCTTTTTTTGAAGGCTCATAATAGCTTGTATCTTCTGGGAACGGGCTCCATTGGGTGGCTGCATCGTTTCCATCATTATCCTTCCATCTAAAAAGACAGCCATAATCGTCGGTATTAAATCCTAAATGCTTCTTATACCAAGCTTTGATAGCCTTAGGGTCACTGCTCTTAAAAAACAGCCCCCCAATTCCTGTTACTCGTTTATTCATTTTATTTCTTTTTTATAGCTGCCTCATAAAGATTAATCCAATCGTCCACACTCATTTTGGTACATAACTCTCCTATTAATTCATAAGGAATAGCATCTGTTTTCTTAAAACGGATACAACTTTTACCCATATCCAGTTTATAACTACATTGTTTACTGTAGGCTGTTTTAAACCATTGTAAAAGTGTTTTATCTGCATATATTCCCATATGATAAAGGGCAATATAATGCTTTTGGGATGCTAAATTGATAAAGGGCAATGGTTGTTTGTTGTCACAATGATAACCGTATGGATATACCGAATGGGGTACATAAAAACCAATCATACTGTAATTAATTCCCTCTTCAAAGCCGTCTGGCAAACTTTCTTTGATGGTTTGGCGTAACCTCGTTATTGGTTCTTTCCTATCTTCCGGCAACTGTTTGATATAATCCTCTGGTGAATTTGCATCGTATTGCATAAGCCATGTTAAAGTGTAAAGATAAACTTTATAAAATTAACAAAACTTAGCTTTAATCTTATCTACAATAGTCTGCGCCAATTTTTCCTTGCTTTCTACCGTCCAGCCTGCTACATGCGGACTTAGAATAACGTTATTTGCTTGTATTAAATACTGAAAGGCTTCGGGTAAATTAGACGTAAATAACTGCTCGAAAGACGCTTTTTCGTACTCCAGTACATCCAATCCAGCACCAAGAATTTTTCCAGATTTTAAGGCATCTACCAAATCTTGAGTTACAACACTCTTTCCCCTAGCGGTATTCAAGAACCAAAACGGTTTTTTAAATTGTTCTATAAAAGCAAGATTTATCATCTTTTGGGTTAATGGTGTTTGTGGCGTATGTAAACTAACTACATCTACCTGTTCCTGAAACTCGGATAAACCAACTTGCTTTGCTTTGTCATCCCCTACACCGTCTTTAATATCATAGCACAGAACGTTCACATCGAAACCACGGAGCTTTTTTGCAAAGGCCTTACCCATGCTGCCATAGCCAATAATACCAACTGTTTTTCCATCGAGTTCTATTCCCCTGTTGGCTTCTCTCAACCATTTCCCTGAACGTACTTCGGCATCGGCTTTATTAAGCTTATTAAACAAAGACAATAACATCCCCAAGGCATGTTCTCCAACCGCATTTCTGTTACCTTCTGGCGCTGCAATTAAGGCAATTCCTTTTTGCTTGGCATATTCGCAGTCAATATTTTCTAAGCCAGCACCAACCCTTCCAATAAATTTTAAGTTGGTAGCTGCATCCAAAAACTGCTTATCTATGGTAAACCTACTACGAATAACAATGCCATCGTATTCCGATATTTTTGCTTCAACCGCTTCTTTTGAAGCAACATATTCTTCGTGATTGGTAAAACCTAACTTGCTTAGTTGACTAATAAGTAATTCGTGATTGGTGTCTAAGTGAAGGATTTTCATCTATTATAATTATCGATCAAAATTACAAAGTTTTGAATTAGGGTTCGAAATATTTTGAGGATTCTTATGTGCGCAGGAATGACATAATGACTGGTAACTTCAAAAATTATATCCCCAAAATCATTTTAGCGATCCAGAAATAAAGCAAGATTCCCAAAATATCATTGCTTGTAGTGATAAACGGGCCGGTAGCTATAGCTGGATCTATTCCTCTTTTATCCAGAAATAAAGGCACAAACGTACCTATTAAACCTGCAACAATAATTACTGCCACCAGAGAAACTGAAATGGCAAGACCCAAGTCTTGTCTACCTTCTGAAACCCAAATGAAAAAGAAAAGAAAAATGGCCAGTATGGTTCCATTAAGTGTTGCCAGTAACATTTCTTTTAGCAACCTGCTGTTAACACTTCCTTTTACATCATCGTTAGCTAAACCTTGTACAATAATTGCGCTAGATTGCACCCCTACATTTCCTGCCATGGCCGCTATAAGTGGCGTGAAAAAGAAAATCTTAAAGGCATCTCCTGTAAAAGACTTCTCAAAACCTTCCATAATCATGAAGGCTCCAACACCCCCTATTAATCCTAGGAACAACCATGGTAATCGTGCTTTAGTAAGTTCAATAATGCTGTCATCTGAATCTACATCTTGGGTAATACCAGCAGCCAACTGATAATCCTTATCGGCCTCTTCCTTCATAACATCTACGATATCGTCTATCGTAATACGCCCTAGCAAGGTATTTTCTTGATCAATAACCGGGATAGCTTCCAAGTCATACTTTTGCATTATTTTGGCTACTTCTTCTACATCTTCATCAACGTAAACAAAATCGACATTGGAAATGTAAATATCTGCTATTTTTTGTTCACTTTTTGCTACAATAAGATCCTTTAGGGAAAGCCTTCCAACCAGTTTTTCCTGTTTATCGACAACATAAATGGAATGCACACGGGTAACTTCTTTAGCTTGTCCTCTTATACGGCGTAAACATCCAGCAACGGTCCATGTTTCATAAACCTTAACCAATTCTTTTGCCATAAGTCCACCTGCCGTATCCTCGTCGTATGCTAAGAGCTCTTTAATTTCTGCCTTATGCTCTTCATCTTCAATTTGGGAAATAACCTCTTGCTGGCGATCTTCTGGTAATTCGGCAATAATATCGGCCGCATCATCGGTATCCAACTCTTCAACTTCTTCGGCTATTTCCTTATCGGACAGGTTTTTTAACACCTTTTCCCGATTGTCTTCATCGAGCTCCATCAACACATCTGAAGTCGTTTCAGAATCCAATAATTTTATAATATATATTGCTTCTTCGAGATTAAGTTCATCCAAAATTTCGGCAATATCGGCATAATGGAACTCATCCAGCAACTTCTTAAGTTCCTTATCGTTCTTTGCTTCGATAAGAGACTCAACTTGCTCAATAAGTGCATCAGTCAATTCAAATTGTATGTTTTCTTTTTCTTCGGACAAACTAGATATAGTAACTATTAAATATTGCTTTCAATTAATTGTGTTAGTGAAATAAATTCGTGAACACTTAGCTGTTCGGGGCGTTTGCCAAATATAACATTTGCTTTTAAATTATCTGACAAATTAAATGTTTTTAAACTGTTACGAATAGTTTTTCTACGCTGTTGAAAAGCTGTTTTAACAACTTTAAAAAACAATCTTTCATCACATGGCAAAGCATAATCTTCTTTTCTAATAAGCCTTAAAACTCCAGAGTCTACTTTTGGTGGCGGACTAAAAACGGAAGGTGGTACTGTGAATAAATACTCGGCGTCATAAAATGCCTGTACCAAAACCGATAGGATACCATATACTTTATTTCCTTCTTTAGAACAAATACGCTGCGCTACTTCTTTTTGGAACATCCCTGAGAACTCTGGAATCTGATCGCGCATTTCTAAAACCTTAAAGACAATTTGGGTTGAAATGTTATACGGGAAGTTTCCTATGACAGCAAAAGGGGTTCCTTTAAAAACAGTATTAAGGTCATACTTTAAAAAATCCTTTTCAATGATTCTGGAAGCCAGCACTAAATAATTTGCCTGTAAGTATTCTACCGATTCGGTATCAATTTCTATAACATAGGTAGTCACTGGCTTTTTAAGGAGGTACTTAGTCAACACCCCCATACCTGGACCAATTTCCAAAACTGTTTGATACTTCTTTAATGTTAGGGTGTTTGCAATATCTTGAGCGATGTTTTCATCATTCAAAAAATGTTGCCCTAAATGTTTTTTTGCTCTTACAGTCATTCACAAATTTTTAGATAATATTAGCTTCGGAAACTGACAATGCTTATTTGAAATTTACCGTATACTCATCAATAATCTCCAGTTCTGTTCTAAAAGCCAGCATTTTATCGGCAAACTTTTTGAGACCTTCATTTCGTAATCTATCGGCATCCTCTTTATAGTAAGCATCTAAAGCTGCACGAGAATGGGATCGGTACTGAATGGAATATGTAACTCCCCCCATATCCTCTTCAACCAAAACCCTAGTCAATTTAGCATCTTTAAACTTTCCTGTTGCTAATACTTGAGGAATATGTTCTTTTATCCATAGTAACCATTCGTCATGAATGGATTCGTCAACATTTACAGTTACATTATATATATACATGGTAATTCTAAAAATGGTATTGTTTATAGTTTTGCAAATAACCGAAGTTTATACTTCTATCGCAAGCTAATTAATCATATCTCCGCGCAAAGCCCTATATTTTCTTCTGGCTTCAACAAAATAAATACTGTCGGCATGATTGAAAATAATCTGTTCGTATAATGCCTTTGCCTTTTCGGGCTCATTCAAATAATTCGCATAAATACCTGCTAACCTAAAATAGGCATCGTCTATTAAAATCCCTTCGCGATAATTTGCTATAATGGCTTGGTAATTGGCCTCTGCCTTATCCAATTGTTTCTTAATTTCAAATAATTGGCCTTGTTTGTACAAAGCCTGAGCCATAATCGGTTCCGTTTTATGTGCTTCTAATATTTTATCTAATACACTAATTGCTTCATCATTTCTATTTTGAAATGCTAACAAATCGGCTTTTGCATATAGTTTTAAGGCTATTTGCAACGAATCTTCATATTTATTATCTGAGATTAGTAACTTTAAATCCAATGCATCATTTGCAATGAGCTGTGACGTTGATGCTTTTAATATTTTAAGCTGTGATTCTGCCCATTTAAAATCGCCTTTATAATAACTTGTTTTTGCTACTTTAAAACGTGCCAATTGAGAAATAGTACTGTTCTTTAAATTTCGCTGAATTTGGGTATAGTATATTAAAGCATTGTTGAATTTTTCCTGTAGCACTAAGATATCACCCAATTCCAACTTAATCTCTGCCTGCTGTAGTTTAGTTAAGGGCAAGTCCAAAGAATTCTTTAAAAATACTGTCGCTTTATCTGCTTCATTTCTATAAAATGCTAAAAAATGGGCGTAGGCAATTTGTAGCTTAAAGGTTTGTGGCAACTTCCCATATTTTTCAAATATATTTAGATACTTTTCCGTTATAGTATCATAGTTTTCTTTACCACTAATTTTCGTTTCTAATTGCAGTAAATTATAATGGGCTTCGAGTAAGGTATCTGTATCTTGGGCTGTATTTATTATAAACGCAAATATTTCCTTAGCTATTTCTATTTCATTTTCTCCTGAAGCAATAAGTGCTAATTCTTCTATCCTACTTAAACTTTCTGGTTGCCTGTTAAAAATAGCACGCTCTTGTATAAAGGCCTTTTTGTAATCCTTTTGCTGAACAAACATCCAACTTAGCATATCATTCCATACTAAATCTGGTGATTGCTGTATTTTTTTCAGTATTATTTTTCGAAGGAGCACATTATTTTCATTTGTGGCATCTTCACTTATAAAGTCATTAATAGCACGCTTAACATTACCCAATGCTATAGGATTGGAAGCTACAAACCCCATATAGCTGGAAAACATTTTTTCGATGTTACCCTGTTCTCCATAAATTTGGGCTACTTGCAGACTAAAATTGAATTCGGGCTTTAGCTGCATGGCTTTTTCGTAAACGACAATTGCCTGGTCTAACAGCGTATGGTTTTGAAAGCTTCGTGCAACGGAAAATGCATAGTTAGCATTTGTATCCAAACTAGCAATCGCTTTGTTATAATATGTGGTCGCTGCATCCAGATCCCCTTTAAGCTCATGGTTATAACCAAGTTCTACAAATAGAGCGGGGTACTTAATGCGCTCCATCACTTTTAATATAAATGCTTCGGCTTCATTATATTGCTCTAATTGTTGCTGGGTCTTAATAATTTGATTTACATAATTGAAATTACTAGGGGCTTGGGCATATAGCCTTTTATACTCATATAAAGCTTTTTCAAAATCACCATTTTTAAAATACTCTTTTGCAAGCAAATCGTCTTGCGAAAACGCAGAAGTACTTATAAAAATGAATATAATAAAAAGGCGTTTCAAGCACATACGTCTGTTAATAATTTGGCAACGAAAAACACTTTACAAATGGGTTCCTTACGGTCACCGTTCCACTGATTAACACCAGCAAATAAACTTACCTTTGTGGTGTTCTACCATGTAAATATAACAAATGTGTTTTGGAGCGTATATAAAAAATGCCCGAATTTACATTCGGGCATTTACCAACCAAAATAAATGTCCAATTAATTACCGTTAATTAAAAACGATATAATTACTCGATTGGGGACAGTAACCTTAAAATAGAGTTGATTTTACTTACTTACTATCGCTGTTATTTTGTTTTCAGGCTTAGAAATATCAAAATCTGAAAACAAAACTTTTCCCGCAATAAACACCAAAGTAATCAAAAGTACTATGCGTTTAACATTCTTCATGGTAGGTCAGGTTTAGATTTGGTAAAGCTAACTTCTAAAATATAATCCTAACCACAAAAGAAATAAGCATAAAATCGTCAAACAGCAATCGTTTTTTGCTTTTTATCGATTAAATAAAATAAAAATAGTTTATTTTGAGAGATGAAACCTACATTTAATTAATTTTAGAAAATCCTGTATAAGGCTGCAATACCTCTGGAATCAAAATTCCATCTTCGGTTTGGTAGTTTTCTAATATCCCTGCAAGAACACGCGGTAATGCCAAAGCACTTCCGTTTAAGGTATGTGCCAACTCATTTTTACCATTATTATTTTTAAAACGTAGCTTTAAACGGTTAGCCTGGAAAGTTTCAAAATTAGACACCGAAGAAATCTCCAACCATCTGTCTTGTGCTGTAGAGAACACTTCAAAATCGTAAGTTAAAGCAGATGTAAATCCTAAGTCACCTCCACAAAGCCTTAATATTCTGTATGGCAATTTTAGTTCTTGCAAAATAGACTTTACATGGTTTACCATTCCGTCTAATGCATTATAAGATTGTGATGGGTGTTCTACTCGTAAAATCTCAACCTTATCGAATTGATGCAGTCTATTTAAGCCTCTTACATGCGCACCGTAGCTTCCGGCTTCACGACGAAAACAAGGCGTATATCCTGTTATGGCTATTGGAAAGTCGCCTTCATTTAACAGGGTATCTCTAAAAATATTGGTTCCCGGCACTTCGGCTGTGGGAATTAAATATAAATTATCTTCTGTAACGTGGTACATTTGACCTTCTTTATCTGGCAATTGTCCCGTTCCAAAACCTGAAGCTTCATTTACCAAATGAGGCAATTGGTACTCTGTATAGCCTGCTGCCGTATTTTTATCTAAAAAATAGGCAATCAATGCTCTTTGTAACCTAGCTCCTTTACCTTTATAAACAGGGAATCCTGCTCCAGTAATCTTGTTACCAAGTTCAAAATCTATAATATCGTACTTCTTTGCTAATTCCCAATGTGGCAAGGCGCCATCGAACAACTTAGGTATTTCTCCTTCTCGATAGACTTCTTCATTATCTTCATCTGAATTTCCCGCTGGAACAATTTCATTAGGCACATTGGGTATTTTATACAATAGTTCGCTTAAAGCTTCTGCCTTAACGTTAAGTGTTTCGTTAAGTTCTTTCGTTTGTTCTTTTAACTGACTTGTTTTCTTTTTTAAAAGATTAGCCTTTTCTACTTCTCCCGATTTGTATAAGCTCCCAATTTCTTTAGACAGCGTATTCGATTCTGCAAGCGCATTGTCTAATGTTGTTTGTATTTGCCTTCTTTCTTCATCTAAACCAATAACATCATCGATCATTTTAGATGCGTCGATATTTCGCTTAGCTAATCTGGCTATTACTAAATCTTTATGTTCTCTTATAAAAGGGACCTGTAGCATAGTTAAAATTTTTAGGCAACAAATTTAGGGAATTACTAAAACATTCGCTTGTCTTTAATGGCTAAAATCCATAAACATTATTTTTCTTAAAACTTTGGACAACCTGCTGGAATTTTAGTTCCTGTTTGTTTAATTTTAGTTAAGAATAATACTCTGAAATATAGGCTTGGGCTGTTTGCTTGTCTTTCAATAATTGTGCTTTAAGTTGATCTACCGATTCGAATTTTTGTTCGTCACGTAACCTATGTAATAGTGAGACTTTTATTTTACTACCGTAAATATCTTTATTAAAATCGAAGAAATGTACTTCAATCGTTTCTCCATTACCTTGTACTGTGGGGTTTACACCAATATTCATCATTCCGTAAACTTCCTTATCATCTATAGTGGCTACTACCACATAAGCTCCGTGTTTAGGGATTAATTTATATGTTTCTTCTATATGAATATTGGCCGTAGGAAATTCAAATTGCCTGCCCAATCCCTTGCCCTTAACCACTATACCGGTAAGCATGAATTGATAACCCAAAAAGGTATTTACCTTATCAATATCTCCTGCATTCAAGGCCTTTCTTATTTTAGTAGAACTTACTGCAACATCATCAACGTCTTGTGCAGAAATCTCTTCTACTTCAAAACCGTATACATCACCAAAGGCTTTCATGTCTTCAATACTCGCATTTCTATTCCTTCCAAATCTATGATCGTAACCAATAATCACTTTTTTAACCCGCAGTTTATCTACCAATATTTGCTTAACAAAATCTTCTGCTGATAAACGCGAAAACTCGGGAGTAAACTTTTGAATAATTAAATAATCTAAACCCAAAGCTTCCAAAATTTCACGGCGTTCATCAATAGTATTTATAAGCTTTATGTTCGCATCTGTTTGCAATACCATACGTGGATGCGGAAAAAATGTTAAAATAACTGATCGCAACCCGTCTTGCTTTGCCATTTTTATTAAACGCTTAACTATTTTTTGATGCCCCATGTGTACTCCATCAAAAGTTCCTATAGTTACAATTGCAGGTACATCCGATGTATACGATTCAATATTTATAACATTCCCCATAAATCAGGTTAAATTGCTAGTTTCATTAAAATCAATTAGCTTTGTTTAGCAAGTAATAGAATTGCCCTAAAAAAAATTTATGAAAACAAAACTACATTATGTTTTGTCAATGACAATGCTTTTGTTAAGCTTTTCGGCTTTGGCACAAAATTCTTCATGGAAAAAGATAGAATCGGTTAAAAATCCTGAAAATTTATCGAAATTTCATTTAAACAAAAACAAAGTCCAATTATTCGAACTCAATTTCTCTTTATTAAAAAAAAATATCGCTTCTGCTACAAAACGTGGCAGCAATACAAAACAAAGTAACGCTACAGTTTCGGTTCCTATATCTGCTGATACTTTTGAAACATTTAAAGTTTATGAAACCTCAACGCTGTCACCTAGTTTGGCTGCCAAATTTCCCGATATTAAATCGTATACAGGGGTAAGCATAAACAACCCAAAAATGCGATTGCGTATGAGTGTATCGCCCCAAGGCATTCAAACCATGATTTCCAATACCGATAACCCTTATGTGTTTATGCAGCCTGTTAGTAAAGGGTCCAATCAATATGTGCTGTATGACAAAAGGGGCAAAACAAATGGTACGGATGCGTTTAAATGTGCCTCTCTCGAAACACTACACACGCAGTTCAACAAAACAGAGCAATTGGCAAAAACAAATGACGAAGGCGGTGCCAACGACCAAACTTTACGCAAATTTAGATTAGCTATTTCTACAACAGCCGAATATACGGCTTATCATGATGACGGATTTGGAGGAAACGGAAATGCCGTTGCAGATGCTTTAGCTGCTATAAACGCTACAATAACCCGTGTAAACGAAGTCTTTGAAACAGACATGTCCATAACTTTTGAAATAGTAGATGCTACCCAATTAATCTATACAGATGCAGCTACAGACCCTTATTCTGATGCCGCTGTTGGGGTGCATGACGACAACGCAAACAACCTCAACGGATGGGGTTTACAACTTCAAAAGACTTTAAGTGATGAAATTGGAAATGCCGCATACGATATCGGGCATTTATTTGGTGCTAGTGGTGGCGGTGGCAATGCTGGATGTCTAGGTTGCGTTTGTAGGGACGACAATACTAGTATTGATACAGACAAGAACAAAGGCGCTGCCTATACCTCTCCATCGGATGAGATTCCCGAAGGCGATACCTTCGACCTTAATTTTGTAGCCCATGAAATCGGCCATCAAATGGGAGCTAATCATACATGGGCTTTTGATACTGAAGGCTCGGGAGTAAACTCTGAACCTGGAAGCGGCTCAACCATTATGGCATATGCCGGTATTACTGGAGCTGATGATATACAGAATGACAGTGATCCTTATTTCCACTACCACAGTATCAGACAAATTTTGAATACTATTTTAAATAACAGAACCTGTTGGCAAAACAACTCCGTTTACAATCCGGGTGATATTACAAACAACCCTCCTATTGCCGATGCCGGCAACGACTATATTATTCCTGCTGGCACACCGTACATGCTAATTGGTTCGGCTAACGACTCCGATGGCAGTGATGTGCTAACATATTGTTGGGAACAAACCGATAGCGGTGAAGTGGATTACTCAAATTTCAGTTCTACACTAGTCAGCGGTCCCATGAATCGTTCTTTACTCCCTAGTAGTTCTCCTGTAAGGTATATACCAAGACTGAGTAGTGTTTTAAAAGGCAATATTACACAAAGCAATCCCGGACTTGGAAGCGACTGGGAAACGGTAGCAACGGTAGATCGGACTTTAAACTGGGCTTTAACTGTTCGAGACAGGGATCCATCAAGCCCAACGGGAGCTCAAAGTAGTTTTGACACCATGCAAATTCAGATAATCGACGGCACTACAGAAAACCCCGTAGGCCCCTTTCAAGTAACATCGCAGGCTACAACAGGCATTAGTTGGACACAAGGCGAAACCATAGAAATCACCTGGGATGTTGCCGGAACCAATGGCAATGGCATTAACACCTCTCAAGTTGACATTTTACTTTCTACTGATGGCGGGCTAACCTTTCCCACAATACTAGCTAACAATGTTAACAATGATGGTTCTCAGAATATTACCGTACCCATCATCGCTGCACCTTTTTGCAGGGTTATGGTAAAACCAGTAAATAATATATACTATTCTGTAAATCCCATTGATTTTGCTATTGGTTATACCGTTACTACCACTTGTAACCAGCAATTTATTTCTGATTCGAATTTAAATGTATCGATTCCAGACGGTATTGGAGAAAACCAAACGGGTCCTTCGGTATCCAACACCATTAATGTGCCATCATCTGGCATTATTAGTAATATTAAAGTTAACGTCGATATATCACATTCTTATATTGGAGATCTTACTGTAACCTTAACTCATCCCAATAATACAACTACAGTAAAATTATGGGACAGAAATTGCAACGAAGATCCAAGCAATGAAGATTTTGACATTGTATTTGAAGACGGCGCTAATGGTGTTATGTGCAACGACCCAACGACAGGCACTTTCTCTCCTGCCATGTCTTTAAATGCTTTTAACGACCTTGACAGTGAGGGAGATTGGACACTTACCATAAACGATAATTATATAGGGGACACTGGCACCTTAAACGATTGGTATTTGGAATTTTGCACTACAACCACTACCCTTAACAACCCTAATTTCATTGGTTTTGAAAATTTAAAGGTCTTTCCTAACCCCAACAACGGAAGCTTTACAATAACAACATATACAGCTACTAAAACCCCCATGAACGTATATGTTCACGATATTCGTAACCGTCTTATTTACAGCAAAACCTTTGACAAGTCTGAACTGTTTAGTGAAACGATCGATCTAGAAAATGCCCGGTCTGGAATGTATATTTTGACCATAAGTAACGACGAACACAAAACTGTTAAAAAAATTATTGTTAAATAAGTTTCTAAAATATTAGCGCATTATTTACCATTGAAAGTATTCATGGTATTGCTCGCTCCAGACAATACAAACGACTTGATTAGTTTTACAGACTGATCGAGGCGTTCTCCTAATTTTTCTGTTTCTTCCTCACTCCAATCCCCCAATACATAATCAACCTGCCTGCCTTTACTAAATGCATTGCTGATACCAAACCGAAACCGGTTGTATTTGGTTGTTTGTAATTTATCCTGAATGTCTTTCAATCCATTGTGTCCACCATCGCTACCTTTTCCCTTTAATCGGATGCTTCCAAAAGGCAGATTTAAGTCATCGGTAATTACCAATAAATTCTCTAATGGAACTTTCTCTTTTGTTAACCAGTACTGCACCGCTTTTCCACTTAAATTCATATAGGTGCTTGGTTTTAATAAAGTACAGGTTCGACCTTTAATTTTATAAGTCGCTACGTCACCCAATTTTTGGGTTTCGAGAGACAAATCTTCTTGTTGTACCAGATGGTCTATAATCTTAAACCCAATATTGTGTCGGGTGTTGGCATACTTATCACCAATATTGCCAAGGCCAACAATTAAGTATTTCTTCATGGGATCTTGTTGTTCTAAAGTGTCTTTTTTACTTCTTTTAAATACTTTTTTAAAAAACCGACACATAGTACATTTCTTTCTGTAAAAATAAAAAAGCATCCTGAATAATACAGAATGCTTTCCATTTAGTTATATACTTTAAGCAGTAGTTTACTCTGTTGCTGCTGGAGCCTCTGCTGCAGTTGCTTCTACTCCATCTTCATCTTCATCGTCGCTATCGTCCACAGATGTTCTAGAGCGTCTTACTTGACAAACTACCGTGTTATCTGGGTGCATAAACTTAAACGCATCATTTTCTAAAGTCGTAATATAAAGCTTATGTCCTATACGTAATGGCGTAATATCTGCCTCTATAAAATCTGGCAAGTTAGCGGGTAAAGCCTTCACTCTTAAGCTACGTCTATTTTTACGTAGCACACCACCATTTTTAACACCTCGTGAGTTTCCAACAAAAATAACAGGAATATCCATAGTTATTTCTTTATCTTCAAATAACTGATAGAAATCTACATGTAAAATTTTGTCTGTTACTGGGTGAAATTGAATGTCTTGTAAAATGGCATTAAAGGTTTCACCATTTTCTAAAGCAATCACAACTGTATGCGCATTAGGCGTGTATACTAGTTTTGAGAAAGCTAATTCTGCTGCAGAGAAATGAACTGGCTTATCTCCTCCGTATAATACGCAAGGAACCTGCCCAGCATTACGTAAGGCTTTTGTTGCTTTTTTGCCCACGCTTTCTCTTTGAGACCCGTTGATTGTAATTGATTTCATTTTATTTATATTAAGTTATTACATTACAAATTTTGAACTAATAGACTTGTTGTTATGCACCTTTTGCATGACATCTGCAAACAGGTCGGCACAACTCAACACGCGTACCTTTTTACTTTCCTGCGAAAGTGGAATCGAGTCTGTTACTATAAGTTCTTCTAATTTCGATTGCTCTAATCGCTCATAAGCATTACCCGATAAAATAGGATGCGTACAAATAGCCCGTACACTTAATGCCCCACGTTCCATCATTAAATCTGCCGCTTTGGTTAAAGTGCCAGCTGTATCTACCATATCATCAACCAAAACTACATTTTTACCTTTAACCTCACCAATAAGCTCCATATGGGAAATAACATTGGCCTTAGCACGCTGCTTGTAACAAATAACCACATCGCTACCCAACGCTTTAGCATAAGCATAGGCACGTTTCGATCCACCCATATCTGGTGAAGCAACAGTTAAATTTGGCAAGTTTAAACTCTGCAAATAAGGCAAGAATATAATCGACCCATACAAATGATCTACTGGTTTTTCGAAAAACCCTTGTATTTGATCGGCATGTAAATCCATTGTAATAATACGTGTCGCTCCTGCTGTTTCCAACATTTTAGCTACTAATTTAGCCGCTATAGGAACTCTAGGCTTATCTTTTCTGTCTTGTCTGGCCCATCCAAAATAAGGCAATACAGCAGTGATATGCCTTGCCGAAGCACGCTTGGCGGCATCGATCATAAGAAGCATTTCCATTAAATTACCAGGGCCTGGGTTGGTCGAACCGATAATAAAAATACGTGTACCTCTAATAGACTCCTCGTAAGAAGGTTGGAACTCACCGTCGCTGTAAGTGGACGTAATAACATTACCTAAACTGGTACCGAAGGATTCAGCAATTTTTTCACCAAGAACTTTACTCTGGCTACATGCAAAAATTTTGGCTTCGGTTATTACAATTGGCATGGTTAACTTATTGTTTTATAGCGCTAAAGCGCATATTATTTTTTAACGAGGTGCAAATTTATACATTTATTTTAACCTAAAAAGTATATTCCCGAGTATTTTTATGTTTAATATCAAAAAAATATCTATTTTTGCTGTCCGAAAAGCTCAAGTGGCGGAATTGGTAGACCTGTCTGCCGACAGGCAGGCGCGCTTCTTGAAACGTTCTTAATTATGTTTTACATTTACGCCATCTCAAGTTTAAAACGCAACTATATCTATGTTGGTATGACCGTCGATCTTGAGGCCAGAATAGAAAGACATAATCAAGGTAGAGAAAAAACTACCAGGGCTTACCGGCCTTTTGAATTACTTTATTCGGAAGCGCTGGACGTGGAACGACACGAAGCCAGAAAAAGAGAAAAATATTGGAAATCAGGAATAGGCAAAGAAAAACTTCGTTTAATACGAGATAAACGTTAAATTTGCCCCGCGAAGCTCAAGTGGCGGAATTGGTAGACGCGCTGGATTCAAAATCCAGTTCTTTCGGGAGTGTGGGTTCGATTCCCACCTTGAGTACTTTTTTAACATCAATTTTTCATAAAAACCTGTAAATTAAATGTTTACAGGTTTTTTAATTTTATTTAGTTCCAATTAACTACATAAATTATTAAATAAAAAGGAGCTAATTCGGTGTCACTTTAGAAATTAAAAAAGTGACACCGAATACATATTAACAAATTGAATATCAGCACATTAAAAAGAATGTCATTTGTTTTATTTTTAGTATATTCAAGTCTAAAAATCACTGACACCGATGAATAAATCTTTTTCACTTTTATTTTACATTAAAAAAAGTAAAGCCGATAAACAGAATAAGGCCAACATATATTTAAGAATAACCATTGATGGAAGGAGAGCTGAGTCAAGTATCCATCGTAAAATAGACATTAATAGATGGAGCAGTGAAACTGGTTTAGCTATAGGCAGCTCTAAAGAAATACAAGAGATTAATAGGTATATCTCTTCCATTAAAAATAAAGTATATCAACATCATCAACGGTTCATAGAAAAAGGAGAACTTATCACGGCTATAAAACTACGAGATGCTTTTTTAGAAAAGGACACAAATACGAAAATGCTATTAAAAATCTTTCAAGAGCATAATGATCAAATTGAAAAACTCATAGGAATTGATTTCGCAGCTAATACCTTAGTACGCTATAAAACAACTCTTAATCACTTAACAAATTATGTCACCGAAGAGCACAAAGAGGATGACATCAATTTAAAAAAAGTTGATATTATATTTATCAATGGCTTTGAATACTTTTTAAAAACCTCTGAAAATTGTGGCCACAATACAACGTTCAAGTATGTCTCCAACCTTAAAAAAATAATTCGGATTGCCTATACGAACGGATGGATTGAAAAAGACCCTTTTGCTCATTATAAAACAAAATATAAAACAGTAGACCGAGAATTCCTATCAGAGCAAGAAATTCAAAGTATCATCGAAAAAGATTTTAGAATAGAAAGGCTTAATCAGGTTAAGGATATTTTTATTTTTTGTTGCTATACAGGTTTAGCCTACATAGATGTTAAAAAACTTTCAAAAAACAATATTGTCATAGGTATAGATGGAGAATACTGGATTAATACAAAAAGAACGAAAACGGATAGCACTAGTAATATTCCTCTTCTTCCATCTGCTTATGAAATACTAAAAAAATACACCAATCACCAAGACATTAAAAACACCGACAAAGTTCTACCTGTGTTAAGTAACCAGAAAATGAACTCATACTTAAAAGAGATTGCTGATCTATGCGGAATTCAAAAAAATCTAACATTTCACTTAGCAAGACACACATTTGCTACTACGGTTACCCTAAACAATGGTGTTCCTCTTGAATCTGTAAGCAAAATGCTAGGACATAGATCGTTAAGAACCACACAACATTACGCCAAAATATTGGACAGAAAGGTAGGCGATGACATGAAAGCGTTACGAGATAAATTTGGTGTTAACAAAGACGTCAATAATGCTGTATAACTTTAGTGGTCTCTAAAACCACTTTCCTACTCCCCTTCAATTCCCTAAGCTCCAATTGCAATCTTTCACTTGCTCCCAATACAAACTTTGGCAACACATATACAAACCGCTTCGATTGCCCGACCTTAACTTTAAATAGCCAATCCTGTTTATAGAGAACTTCCATCCAAAGCTTTTGAAACGATGCCTTACGTCCTGAGTTACCATTAACCCTAAACACATCCAGGTAGTCCAGTTCAAAATCAATACCAGACTGATTTTGGATATTTAGCACCAGGTACACTTCAGAGCCATTGTAAACTATTTTCTCCAATCGAAGTTTGATCCCTTTTTTGCGTTTAGTTGCCAAATTGCCCTTATCGGATTTCAATAGATAGGCACAGAACTTTTGATAATGCACCCTATGATTTAGGCTGTCCCTAAGAGCTATTTTATCCGGAGTAACTTTAACTGGCACTGGCTTTTCTGTACCGATACTTGCTTTTGGCTGGATAAAATAGTTAAGCTTAGGTAATGAATCCGAATATTTCAAAATATAGGAATACACCTGCCCATCACTGGTAATGATAAGCAGGTTGCTTTCTGTTCCAGGTGTGGCCTGTAACAAACCAAAGCACTGCTCCTTTTCCCGGTTATAGGTAAATACAAAGTCGGAACTTCCCGTAACTGCTTGCCGAATGGGGTTTGGAAAGAACAGGGCGACATTTTTATGTTCATTGGCATAGATCGTATCCAAAACAGTCTGTCCAAAAGACATTTGAGTTGCTAATAATAGTATGTTTATAAATATTCTCATGATTATATTTTTTACGGTCTCTTTGAGGCCTTTAAGATTAATTGATAGTTATCCAGAATGGTTACTTTGACATGTCGGTTATTTCGCTGAAACAGCTTTTTGACACCAGTCACCTGTGGCATCCCGGCAATGTTAATATCGTCCACCACATCACCGATAACCTCACGTGTTGCTTCTGCCCGAAAGGTATTTTCCACATAAATGCCCTCACTGCCATCCTGTAAGTCAAAGGCTTTTAATTTGACAGGCCTATGGTTGATGTTATTGATGGTAATGATAGCCCGATTCGGTTTAAAGCTCAAAAACCCATAAATGAAAGTATTCTTTGGAAACAACGTTCCATTAATGCAGGTCGGTTTCATCAGGCGCATCCTAAGCCTAAAATCCTTTTTCACCGTTTGGGTGCCATCGACCCGGACATAAATAGTGTTGTCCGTTTTTCGATCGATCGTATCAGGCTTACCCTTGGGATTGGAAGCAAAGAAAAGTTGATGCTCCAAGGCCAGTTCCTGGACTTGGATACCTGGATCTGGCACTATGACTTCAGGCTCCGTGACCGTTTCTTCTTTTATCACATCACCTGTTAATCCCCTATCTTGTTTAGGCCCATGAAATCCATAGCCATCATCAATGGCGTTGATAAAACGGATATCATTGTAAAGACTGTCCACAATACGCAGCTTCTCTTTCTTTAATAGATCTTTATCATAAACCCCTGTGGAATCCAATAGGCGTTCATCATAAATGCTAGGCGCATTGGTTTCCCGTACCTCCTTTAAGGCGTCCAATGCCTCTAACTTGGATTTATAGGTTTTATGGCTATCCTCATCCAATTCCGGTACGGGGATTTGGTTACCATCTATTAACGGGGCTTCCTCCTCTCCCATCATGAGCGAGGCATAAGCACCAATAAACAGGAGGACACAAGTTATAATGGTCATAAAAACTATTTTACTCTTTTCGATTTTCATGTTCTATACGTTTTAAGGTGTTTTCAAAAAAATTGGTAATTAGCAGGCCATGGGTATTATTCGGAAAATGCCGGTCCACATGGATCAATGCTCCTGAAGTTTTAAGCTCATATCGGTCAACAACAGATCCGCGATTGATTTCAAATACCGTGGTCGTTTCAAAGTGGTAGGGTTCTGCTTCCAGATTCACTTTGGAATCAACACGGATGACCTTCTGTACCAAAGAATACTGTAGCAACCTATTATATACCCCATCTGCTCTCTTTTGACGGTACAATGCATCAACGGAACTATTGCCCAACCATAGCGCCTTTTGCAAATGCTTTTCGTAGTTACTGGCATCGATATGATAGAAGTAGGTATGGAAGCGTTCCAGGTGTGCCAGAGCCTCCACCTCAAGGTTTTCCCTTTGGGAGACCAGTTTCAAGGGAATCACCTGTCCCTTGCCGTTGACCACAAAAGCACTGTTAACGGTTTCCTTGTGCAGTTTTATGACCATAATAACCGAAACAATACAGGTCAGTACCGACCCAATGACCACTGCCAGTACAATAAAACGGTTGAGCCTTAAAACCTTGTAAATATTTTGATAGGGTGTTTTCATATTAATTTATTTTAGTTTTAGTATAGTAGGATTAACTGAATGTGCCTTAGGCACCTCCGGCAAATAATTTTAAGGTAAAGGAGATCGCTTTCCGGTATAGTTTAAACTTCAGCAGTACAATAAAACCGATCGACGCCAGCTGAATGAGCGGCGCAAAAAACTGACTGCCCCAATCCGTTCCAAAAAGTTCGTTCCAGAAATTGTCGTTCACCTCGGTATAGAGGTTATTGACAAATACGTTCACCAGGAAAAAGGCAGGCACCAGCATATACACCCCTGCATAGAGCTTAAAAAAACTATAAGCCAGGGTGCGGAACTTTTCAAAAACGGCCAGGCTGATCACAAAGGGAAAGAATGCCTGCATGATACCTAACAGAAAAAAGCGCTCCGCCAAAAAAAGTGGATAGATAAACAGGTCCAAAAGCCATAGGAACACCCCTATGATAAATGCCAATAGCTTTAATCCGTACAATGGGGTCACCAAAGCTTCATATAATATGGCCATCGCTTTTTTGGCGGCTTCCAGGGCACCCATATCCTGTTCGATGTCGATATCTTGCATCTGTAACGGGAGGAGTGCCGGAGCCGTATCGCGGTAACGCTCCTCTATAGCGACCAGTATGCCATCGAACACATCCAGTACTTGTGTGGAAAAAATAACCAGTATAATGATCATAAAATTCTTTGCCAGTTCCGTCGGGGTAAGTCCCCAGGTATGGTCATCGGTAGATGCAATGCCCTCATTGTATTTTTTCAGGATATTCACCAAAAAGAACAGGACAGCCAGTGTCTTCATACCGGTAATGGTATACTGCGAAAAGTCACTGTTCTTGATAACGGTAAACACCGTGTCGATATATTCGAGGCCTATCCCTAAAAACATCATGGTTACTAATAATTGGTTTGTCTATGGTTTACGGCATCCTGCATTTTCCGGAAGGCAATGATCTCATGGTAGCGTCGTACCTTGGCCTCAATCTCGGCCACCATCTCTTTGGACTGTTGTTCTTTTTCCTTCAGGATCGCCGCCCGCTCGGCATCGCCCATTTTAAGGTTATTGCTGGAGAGTATCTGTTCAATATAATTGAGGCTCTCCAGAGAGTTGTCTATGATATCACTAAAGGTCTCCGAGATACGACCTACTTCACCGGCCTTGATATAGGGTGAATTGAGTATCTCCCGCAGATCGTTTTGTACGGTACGATACAAGCGTTGATGGTTTTTGGTCAGCTCCCTGACCGCCTTGAGCTGTTTGATAACATTGTTGACCTTCTCAAGGTTCTCTTTTTGCTGTTTTAAGAATTCAACCGTCTTTAAGAGCTGTGAGGTCTGTTTGGCCGATTCAATCAATTGTTTGGCCAGACTGATGAAATTGGTGTTGTCATACACCGGCATCCCCTGGGCCTTAGCAAGGCCGGGCAATGAAATGGTAAAGACCAGTGCCAATACCAGTTTTTTAATGTTTAATCTGTGTTTCATTACATAAAGTTTTAAGGGTTATTAATTATTCTGATTTTGATCTCTCCAGAAATTCCTCTATTGATTGCTCCATATCTCCTGTCCTTTCATAAATGGCCATTATGGCCTCGTTTTCGGTGCCATCGGTGAGATAGGCCGCATAGGCCTCCGGCGGCACCTCTAATCGGAAAATGTTACTTTCCTTCCCGATCTTGATAAACATTTCCGTGTACTTACGGGATCCTGTGAGGTTATTACGGATGGACTTTAACTGGTTCAGATCATGGCTTGATAGGTGAAGCCTTTTTTGCAGTTCTTCATAGCCCTTTTCATTTCTAAGGCTGTAGATAACCTGGGTGTTTTCCAGGATACTGGCAGATGTTGCATTACTGGGTAATTGGTTTATGGACTGTAAAATAATCCCGATGGCCCCGTTCTGCTTTCGAATGGCCTGGTAATAGAACTCCACACTTTCCAATACGTTATCAAATTTGAGCTGCTTGGCAAACTCGTCAAAGAGGATGATGCCCCGTTCGGAGCGGTTACGCCAAATGGTGCGCTGGATAGCGGATTTGATAAGCTTGAGCATCACCGAAAGGATCTCCTTATTATCCTTGACCTCGTCGAGCTCAAAAACGATTATGCGTTTGTCCTCAATCTTATAGGTCTGGTCTTCGTTTACGTTAAACAGGAAACTGTACAGCCCGTCCCCCACATATTCCGATAGGATATGCAAAAAGTTATAGACACTAAAATGTTCTTCCCGTATGCCCAGTTCTTGAATTAGTATATTCTTTTTGTTATTTACAAACCGATAAAGTGATGCCAATGAGTGGGAACTGCGAATAGTATCGTAATAGTGTAACAGTACTTTTTTTACGGCTACCTCATGGGCCTTGGTACTTTCCCTTAGGGCCAACAGTTCCAATAGAAAAACGGCCAGGTCTTCCAAACGCTCCGGGGTCAGGTCGGAATCGTTGCTTATATAAAATGGATTGATGCCCAAGTTTTTGCCCTGCTCGTAACGCAGGATGATATGATCCTTGGGATAGAGCTTGGCAAACTTGTTATAGGAACCTCCCAGATCAATGATCACCAACCGGACCTGATCCTCAAAATACTGCCTAAGGATATTATTGGCCAAAAAGGACTTGCCCTCACCTGTTGGGGCAAAAATGGCAAAGTTCCGGGCCTTGATGCGTTTCTTTTTTTCGTCCCATACGTCCTTTAAAACGGGGGTATTGTACTGGCGGTCGTTAAAGATAATACCGTTGGCATCGGAACGGTAATTGGTATTGTTGATATATAGGCAAAGGGCATGCTTAAGATCGGTAACATACAGGTCATCATTGGAAAAGTTGGATGCAAAACAGGGGTAACTGTTCAGGAAATAATGCTTGCGCTCCTCTCCCTTGGGATAGTAAGGTAGCATATCCAGCTCCTTAAATTCGGTCTTGACCCTAGAAGCCACCCTGCTTAGCTCTTGTGCTTCTTGGCTCCAAAAGATAACGTTCAAATGGCCACGGATAATACGTGAAGTATCATCTTCATTGATCCGGCCGACAATATGTTGTATCTTTTTAAGGACGACCTTGTTCTGCGTTCCGAAATTGGAACTCTTGCTGAGTTCTTCAATTTTCTTATCGAGGATCTTTCGCCATTTGTGTTTATCATCCATATAGATGATATGGTTCACGATATGGTTCTCGTTAAAGTTCAGGCCAAGCCCATCGATAAAGCCCTGATGGAACACAAAATCATCGGACGTGAATTTGTCATTGGTCTTACTGCTCTGCACGGTATCGCCAAAGCACCGTTCACTGTTGATGGCCAGCACATCAAAATAGTGGTCACCCACTGTGATGTGCTTCCTTTTGCCTTTTTGGGCAGGCTCCAATTGAATATCGGTGTCAAAACCTTCGTTAAAGCCGTTAAAATAAATGTTGGTAAGACCAATAATACCCTTTTCAACCAGTGGCCTCAAAATAATCTTATTGCCATTATTGATAAAGGACACCGTATCGTTTACGGCCGCAATTAACTCCCGGACGTTGTGGTCCAGTTTTTTATGGATAGCCTTACCTGCTTCTCTAAAGGGATTGACAAATTTGGTATTTAGGTTTTTGTTCAGTGGTAAGATGAAATACAAATAACTTTGGTGTTCCAAATGGTCACGCCCTTTGAAATAATTATAAGTCGCCTTTTGAAGAAAGGTATCCTGAGGTAAAGTATATGCTGCATAGTGTCTTCTTTGATAAATATCTTGTTTATGGATAACTGTGCCCACCGGCAATGATTTAAAAGCCTGGAACCAACTGCCGTGCAGTTCTTCAAAGTCAGATTCAGATAATGAGTAGATTTCAGGTAGATCTGCCTGATAGCAAAGCACCACATTACCATTACTGGCAAAAACAATATGTTCCTGGATGTCCAATATAGGATGGCAATCGGATAGGTTAATGGTCTTCATAGTTTATCGGAGAGACTTTCTTGTTAGAAATGGTTTTTGGAAATACTTTTTTAAAGTGCAATAGGGCCGGATGCTTGGCCAGGTGGGTCAGGGCTATGTATAGCTTGCCGTTAACCAAAAAGACGGAGATGATCACTTTTAAGCTAAAGGAAAAAATGATAAATAGTAAGGAGCCGATGACCGACATCATCATAATTGCAAATGATGACACCGGCAGCCCCATTACCATGGCCCGCTTTCGAATGTTCCTATAGACCTCGAACTGTTTCATGACCTATACTACTATGCCAATGAGGTAAGTAAAAATGCCTACCACCGCTCCGGCGATAAGGACAAAAACCAGTACTCGGGTAATGCCTTTTTTAAGATCGGCATTCTCGCCAAAGAAGTGCCCGGCATTGAACAAAAAGCCCACCAAAAAGATGACCCCAAGGATTATGGGGAAAATGGCCCGAATGGTATCGGAGATATCGTTAACGGAATCCTCGATGCCCCCTATTTGGGCAAACAAGGGGTTGGCAATTAAAATTAAGAGTGACGTAAGGTACAGTACTTTTTTCATATCAAAACAGGTTTAAGGGTTTGTAAATTTTGATATTGAAAAATTACTATGATTACGGGTTCAAATCACTGAATATCAAATATTTGTTAATAAAATAGCTTTTAGACCAAATGACCTTATTTTGGTATGAATTGGGGGTGGAATTTATTGAATTTTTGAGCGGTGTTGTTGATAACTAGACCACACCCCTTTTATTGCGGAGGGCAAAACGTCAGATTCTATGGAATTCATGAACAAAACCTTTAGGTTTTCCATGAACAAAAGCAAAGGAATGGCAACTATAGATCCAGGCTTCAACTATTCCAACAGGCCAAGCTTGAACGCTTCTAAAATTTCAACCGGATACTCCAAATCCCATTGGTTCTTGCTGGCCCATTGTCTTGCAATTACTGATTTTTTTGCATCAGCATTATCGTTTAGGGTCCGTAAAATTCTAGCGTTTATCTCTTTTGAAATATTTAAATACTGGCTTGCCTTTCTGCCCAATACCCTTGCAGCAATTTTGAGTTGGTCAAAATCACCTTCCTCTGGAAAGGTGTCATTATGGTGCTCAACGATATCGTCAAAATCCAATTCAAAATAATGTTTGATAATCCTTAGGATATCATACAAATCGGTATCGCGCTCCTCAGGCCTATCGCTCCATGCTATTAACTTTAAAATTATCATCCCCGGCAATGATGGGACCTGTATAGACTTTTCTTCAATTTGAACTGTTTGGGGGTCTTGTAATACTTCACGAAATCCAAAAACATGCAAATCGGTATAGCGCTCATTAAAGTTAATTGTGTGGTTTTCTTCAATTTCTCCGAAAGGAAGCAAATCAATGGCCACATTAAATGTATCGTTATATAGTGTCCAGGGGGCACTCACCTTTATAAAGCCGAAGTTGGACAATTCCTGTACAATGGTCTCGAATTCCTGTATGGATGATATCATTATGGCAAAATCGATATCTTTTGTACCCCTACTGGGTTTTATTCCCTTCTTCAACAGTTCCAAGGCTATTGCGCTTGCCCCGATCAAATAATAGGGTATGTTCAGTTTTACCATAACCTTATCGATGCAATCAAAAACTTCCTTAAAATAGGGAATGGCCAATTCTTTATAGGTTTGGCTGGATGTACTCATCAAATATTAATTTAGCTGTTTCTTTGCTCCTTTTATCGCTATTGATCATTAAATCGGCATACACCAATTCTTTTGGTGCCGTAGTGTTTACCTCGGCTGTCCAAAACATTTCATACACCCATACATCGCCTTCGTCATCTGGCAACAGTCTATAATTGACCATTAATTCCCTTATGGTCTCCTTGGTATATATAATGAATTTTTCTGGACGCAGGTGATTGGTAATGATGTCTCCTGCGGGCTCGCCCCCCCATACGGTTTTTTCCGTGTTAAGCTGTAATGCCCTCCAATCTTGATCTTTGTTTTGGAACCTAAACCGTTGCCTGAATAATGTTGGCCTTAATGTTTGTTCAAATTCGACAATCCACTTGTTCAGCAATGCTTCATAATTGTTGACCACGTAATCTTTCCTATCTAATTTTAAAATGAGATTATTATCCAATAAACCGTTAATAACCAACGGAATATTACCCAATGCTACATTGGTAATCTCTGCAATTTCCCGCTGTGTTTGATTTAAAAGATGTGGGTTTAACAAGAAATGGAACACTACTTTTAGCCCAGTTTTTGTAAATGCCCGATTTCCTTTTTCCTTTTGGTATTTAACAGTTTTATTTGTGTCTATATAAAGAAAAACATTTGTCACGTTAATATACACATTGCCATTGCCTTCAAGATAATTTACCCGATTGTCCCTAAGCTCTTTCTTTATTTTTGGATAGAGCCTTTCAGCAACCAGCAAAAAGTTTTCATACCTGTTATTGTATTCAATAATCTTTAATAGCTGATGGTTCTTGACATCTTTCTTCACCTCGACAATCATTAGGATCTTTTGGTTGTTCATTGTTAGTTCCAATTCTCCGTCAACGCCAACACCCTCATCACGATCGATAGTTCTCCAGTCCCATGTTAATGGAACAATCGTTTCCAAGTTACGGACTGCATTATTTAAAATATCTATTGCGTTCATCCCTACAATTCTTTTGTTCATTATTTTTAAATGTTCATTATTCGTGAACAAAACTAAAATATGAACAAATATATAAAATATAATTGGTTTTGCCATAAAAGTACCAGCACAGCTCATCTTCGCTTATCAATCGTCTTCTTATCAAAGGCTACTAAATTAAACAGCTCGCGCATCCTGGATCGTACGCGATTACCATAACGCGCTTCCAATTCCTGTGCATTGAGGTTGGTCGTGGCATGGGTTTTCACTATTTTGGATATTTTGAAATTCAACCCCGATGTTTTGGTAAACAGCTCATGTCGTGACAATAGGATTTCCCCCATGACGTTACAGTCCTTTCCAAAATGCCTTCCGGTAGGCTCCACCCCAAGATCATCGAAACAATAGAAACCATGGTCGCCATATTGCTCCATGACCTTAAACCCCAAATGGTTAAATCCAAATACAATGTTCCTGGTGGGTATCACATCGTATGGCTGGTAATGTGGCGTGATAAAGCGAAGTAATTTCATCAAGGAGGTTTTACCACAGCCTACAGGGCCGCTAAGGAGCAGTCCCTTATTAAGATCTATTTTTAGCTTTTTACACATGTCCCAATCCCTGATCTGATAATTGGAAAGCTTAAAAAGCACTTCCCTATCCTCCTCATAGATCCTGAATTTTTTACCAAACAGTAACTTCCCCTTGGCATCAAGGTAGACCAGGATCTTTTCAAAATCATAGAGAATGCATTGGCCGTTCAGGGTTCCCAAAGGGTATTGTACGCCTCCTTCGCTGATGACATGGGGGTTGATAAGTTTCATAGGGGCTCACTGTAATTTTTGTCCGAACTGGTCTTTAAGTTGTCCTCAAATGGGACAGCTGCCATCTGTTTATCTTCCGTTTCCAAAACATTCAAATCTAAATTTTCAAAATTTTGCGGTTTGATATTGTTTTTATTGTTTTCCCTAGTTTGTATATGTTTTACTATAGGTACCAGTGCTTGTCCACTGCTTGTCCCGATATTGGTACGGCTTGGGTACACAGCTTGTCCACTACTTGTCCCAAAATCGAACATCTTGATACGGCTACCCTTGAACGGGTTGTGTGATGGGGAATAGAGGATATAGTGCCAATGGCTCAATTCCTTGATACACCTATGGTAGGTGGACTTGGAACCGATCTTTGCAAAGCTCATCACCTCTTCCCTATTGATGTAGAATTCCTCCTTAAAATAGTTGTTGTTCCATAACTGGAACAAAGCCACATAGAGACTGATATGGGTGGGGTTCAATCGGCTGTCCCTGGAAAACTGAATAAAGACCTTGTTAAGGTGCCTAATGTAATTTACATCTTCCAACACCGATCAAAACTTGCTGTTCACACGGTTCTTTTCCATAACCTCCAGGATCTCGATATAATCATAGTACAACACCCCGCCCACTTTGGTATAAGGCAGTGTCCCATTGATCCTCAGGTTTTGAAGTGTTCCCGGGGAAATTCCCAAAAGTTCCCTGACCTCGGGTGATTTGAGCCACTTCTTGGCTGGCATCCCATTTTGATTCAGAATAAGCTGTTTAATGCCTTCCAGTAATTCCTGTTTAAATTCCAAAAGGTCTTCACTTGTAATAATTGTTACTTCCATTGTATAACGATTAAGATTAAAAAGGGCCATCTTTAAAAATATCCCTTATTTGATGGCCCCTTCACTGATTTGACTTTCGTTGTACAAAATTGATAAAGGGCTTTGGTACTTTTTCAATAGCTATGATAGAGGTGGGAAAGATTTTTAAATCCTATATCTTATTGCAATTTGTACTCAATTAAACGCACAAGGGCTTACGGTATAAACCAATACCAACCAAATCCTATTGGATAGATCATATTTCCAAAAAAAACCAACTTGGGTCATACTTGGGAGTTATTCGTCCAGGGTTTCCATACGTTGGTTCAATAGCTCAATGAGTTTATCCAAAAACTTGGTCTTACTGTTCTTGCGGGAGCGGATCTCAATAAAGGTATGGTAGTAATTGCCCAGATCGATGTTGTACATATACTCAAAATGCGAGGCCAGTTGTTTGATGTCCACGGTGCCGCTATTGATTACATTACTGGAATGCAGGGCATAAATGAGTTCGATCAGATCGGTCTTGCTACCGGTCCAAAAAAGTCTTGAGGGTCTTTCTATGCTGTTATGGTTTAGGTTGTCCATATTGGTTTTTATTTTATCTATTTCCTGTTGTAAGTAAACGATCAACATGTCGTAGGCCATGATCGTTGCCACCGTGCTGTCCTGACAGGTAGAGAACTGGTCGTCGATAAGAAAATGTAAGGATTCCGGGGGCAGCCTCAGGTCGCTGTTGCCCCGGACAAAATATTTATCGTCCAGCGAAGTGGCGCCACGGCGGTAATAGTTGTAAAACTCCAGATTATCGCTAAAGTAGGCCTGTAGCTTTTCGATCTGGGCGTTAAAGTACTTGATCTGGTTATTGGCGCTGTTCCGGGGTCTTTTGCTCTCTATATTAAAGAGCTTTACATAATAGATCAACTTGCTGAAAATCTGGGGCTTAATATGCTTGAAAAAATATATTTCATCGTTCAGGCTTGAAAACTGCTTCCTGGTGATCTCCAGCTGCAATCTTTTGATGCACTTCTCAACATGGGCAATCCCCGATTCGGCGATGTACAATATATCCTCATTACCGGATTCAAGTTGTTCCAGGTTGGATTCAAATTCCGATAATAAGTTTTGATACTTCATATGGTACTCACTCTACTGTTGGCGTTCCATTACTCCCAATTGGTCCAAAATAAAATTGTCCGCTGTTTGCAGGTAAGCCACCTTTTCGGTTACGGTCGCTCCCAGTTTACGCTTTTCGAAAGCTGCCGTCATGCCCAGGTCAATGCGTTTAAAACCCATGGCCATAGCCCGCTTTATCGTTTGGAAGAGCAACTGCCTATAGGTATGGTGCGACCTGACGTATTGGTAATCCATCCCGATAAAGGCAGGCACGTAGGTTAAGTCCAAATTGTTATAACAGAACATAACGCCAATGATCTTTTCGGGAGCTGTTTTAAAACGTAAGGTGATAAATTCCCATTGGGGATGGCCGGACATTATGGAAAATAATTTTGACGGAAAGGAAAAGGTATTCAGTCCAAGGTTATTTTTCCTCACTTTTTCATACAAGGCTTCCATTTGATCCAGCTCTTCCAACGAACATTGCTTTAATATCCGAACCTCAAACAAAGGTTCAAAAGCAGCAATTTCTTTCTTATAGTGCTTTCGGTTACGTGTTGACAGTTTAGCAATATGGGATGCTATATCCACCCCTTCCTGAAGTTCTATATAGCAGCTCTCGGGCATATTTAGCTTTACAAAGCCCTGGCCATGGAAAAAGGCATTCAAAGTTCCATTAACAGAAAAGTCCCTTAATACGAGCATTTTTGCCCCGCAGGTCTTTTCCATGGATTCAAGGGTTCGCATCATAAGATGGAGGGCCTGCTCCTTCAGGGGGTGCGCTTCATTGATAAATAAATGCTGTCCCTCGGTAAAAAGCGACCCCATGCTCAATACTTTTGAGGTCATGTGATAGGGATCGTTCATGCGGCTGGCCTCGACCATACGGGATACTCCGGGCTTGGAGAACATATCGTCCTTCCATAGGGCAACGGTAAAGAACGTCATTAGGACGGGCTCTTGGTCACTGTCCAGTATGCACAAGTATTTAAACTTCCAGTTATGTTCTTTCAAAGCATTCCCTGAAAATACAGTTTCCAAAAATTTTAGGCCCATCCAATCGAAGGTGCCCTGCCCCTTCATATGATTGTCCCACTGTTTCTTATCAATGCTATCAACAGAGTCCTCCAATTGTATTGCCAACTGGCTATTTTCAGGATATGCCGTAACGGTTTTATAGGGCAACCTAAACGCATGGTATACGCGTTCCTTAGTGGTATGGGTGTCTTCCAGGGCTTTGGGATAGTGGTAAACCATGGCATCTACCAAGGCCTTGATCTCTTCAAACTGGTTATGACGGGAAATGGTAATGCGCACGCCGGTATTCTTTACCGGAACGGCCGGGAAAATGCCCAGGTTGACAAAGAAGCCTTCATTCATTAATCGATTTACAAAATTATACCCTGTTTTTGGCATACCGGTTCCTATATAAAAAACCGGGGAGTTGTTATTGTCAATCAATGGTAGATCGGTTTGTTTCAGTAGCTCGTTGAAATACTTTGTTCTTGAGTTCAACTCCTTTTGGAGTCTATAAATTTCCGGGGATAAGTGGATTTTTGCCGATGCTGTGGCTGCTGCCACTGAGGCAGGTTCCAATTGGGCCGAAAAAGTCAAAGGGCCTCCAAAGGTCTTTATCTTTTTGTAAAGGGCCTTGTTCTTACATACTAATACCGCTCCGCTGGCACCGAAGGTCTTACTGAGCGTCCCAAAGAGGAGCATCCGGTCGGTGGGTTCTTCAATTTCGCTCATAATATAGCCCGTGCCGTTCCTTCCCGTCCAGGACATCCCATGGACGTCATCGAAATACAGGTGCAACTGGGGGTATCTGTCCATCAAGAACATTAATTCCTTTACCGGGGCATAATCCCCGTACATGGAATAGATCCCATCGGCCATATACCAGATCCTTTGACGCGTATTGGCGTACTTCTTTATTTTGTCCTCTAGCATATCCAGGTTATTGTGTCGTACCAGTTCTATGGGAACGCTCCTATTTTTCAGGATCTGGGCGGCATTCTGTACGCTCCAGTGCACCTGGTGATCGAGTACAATGGCATCCCGGTCATCGACCGCACTGGGGATAACCCCGATATGCCCCAATGTACTGTTCTTGGTAATGATAATGGGATGCCCGTACATTTGGGTCACGGCCGCTTCCAGTTCCCTGTACAGCGGATGGGAAATGTAGGTCTTGGAAAGGGGAAACTGGGTTCCATACTGTTCAATGGCCGCTATCGCTGCCCGTTTGAGCCGGGGATCCTGTTCGAGTGCCAAATATCCGGTCGTTCCAAAATGGAACAAACGCTTGCCATTTACGATAATGGTTCTTCCGGGTCTGTCATTGTCGTTTGCATAAAGGTGCAGTACGCCTTCATTGGTAGCATCCGTAAACACCTCGTTTACGGTTTCCAAAAAGTTGTTGTGTTTTATCTTTGCCATGATTTTTGATTTAGGGACATAAAATTTAATGGCATTTGTTGGAAATTATAGAATAGTCAAACTAGTTAATCCGTTTTTTACAACTTTTAATCCCTTTCTTACAACTGAAAGCACCGTATTTGCAATGCAACGTACCCAACTTATAAGAAAATATATATAAATTTTAGTAACTTTATCAATGAACCAGTTTTCTGCCCACTATGAAATCAAACCATTTAGAAAATGGCTATGCTACCTACTCCATTGATGACGGCATAATGCATATAACCTATAAAACGGGTGTATATATCGATTTAAATGCAGCTGTTAAAATAGTTGAGGATAGGCTTAGCCTCCAGAATGACCGACCCTATCCCGTGCTATGCGATATACATGGGGTCAAGGCCGTTGACAAATCTGCAAGGGACTACCTTGCCATCGAAGGTTCGGTACTGGTTAGCGCAGTAGCTTTTATAGTTAAGCCTCCCGTATCGACCTGGCTCTCCGAATTTTACCTAACGGCAAATAAGCCCGCAGTACCAACAAGAGCATTTACAGAACCAACAGAGGCTAAACGTTTTTTAAATCAGTTTAAGAATAAAAGGCATCCCTGACCGAATTGGTGTGCCCCAAAATATCAATTAAAAAACAGACCCCATGCCAGATAAAGAAGACCGAATGCAACAAATCCTGCGTATGCTATTGGAAATGGCCAATGGGAACTTTTTCTTCCGATTAGAGCGTTCCGACAGGGAAGATAACCTAGAGGCCATGTCGGTCATTTTGAACATGCTTGCCGAAGAAATACAGGAATCATTGGTAAATCAAATGCATATCAGGCCAAGGGGCACCACCAAGCATATTGTTCAGATGTGCTTTTTACTTGATGGGCAGGCCATTATCAAAATGACCAATCAAAAGGCATGTACCATATTGGCGGACACCTATTCAAATATCATTGACCGCCCCTTTGAAAGTTACCTAACCAAGGATTCAAGGGATATCTGGACGAGGACATGGAAACGACTGAACAATAAAGGGGGCTGTGACACTTCCGCATTGCTTACCTTTAGGACAAATGAAAACTTACTGGTTTCCGACAATTGTTATATTACGAGCTTTAAAGGAATTGACAATGCCACGAAACAAACACTCGTAACGATCATCCATCAAACAAAAGGTGCATACGAACTGGAAAAAGAGCTCAAAAAAAGTATTGTCAATTTTAAAAGCAATAAACAAATACCGTTTAAACGTGATGCTGGCCCAAAAACATCCAGACCAACGCTTCGTTCGGACGATTTGAACAAGATCCGTAATGGCCAGGATTTTATCATGAACAATCTAGAAAAGGACATCCCCAACCTCAAGGATTTAGCCTTACTACTTGGGACCAATGAATTTAAGCTAAAGCATGGGTTCAAGGAACTGTATGGTGTGAGCGTCCATCAATTTTTAATTAGGGAACGCTTGCGCAAGGCCAAGATGCTCGTCCAGTACAGCAGCATACCCCTTAAGACCATCGCTTTCATGGTGGGGTTTAAGACCAATTCCTATTTTTCAAAAACATTCTCAAAGAAATACGGTTATACCCCTAGCGAACTTCGAAAGAAAAGCTGAACCTACACGCCCCAAGAGGCTTAACAAGACAGACCGTCCCTGTAGCGTCCTCAAAGACCTGCCCCCCAAACCCAACAAACAACTGATAATCCGCTTTTTACAATAAAAACTCCCAAAAGCACAACTTTTTGTCACGAACTTTATCAAATCAATTCAAAAGATATGAAAAGCTCAAAGGCAAGTCTTCATTTTATCACAAAAACAATAGGAACCATATACATTATATTGTTCGTTTATGCTGCCACGAGCAAGCTCATTGATTTTAACGAATTTAGGATCCAACTTGGCCAATCACCGATCCTAACGGCCTATGCCGATTGGGTAGCCTGGGGCATTCCCCTTCTTGAACTGGCCCTTGCAGGACTCTTTCTCGTTCCGAAATATACACTGTATGCCTTTTACGGTAGTTTTACTTTAATGACCATGTTCACCACGTATATCGTGCTCGTTCTCAATTTCAGTGATTATATCCCCTGTTCCTGTGGTGGGGTATTGGAAGATTTGGGCTGGACAGAGCATATTGTATTCAATCTGGTATTAACGATCATGGTCATTTTTGGGACCATCCATACCGAACGGCATTTAGCAACCTTTAAGACCACTGCCCCATGAAAGCCATCACCAGTAAAACGCTTATCAGATTGGCCATCTTAGGGTTACTGGGTATTGCCTGTATGGTCACCTTGTTTCTGCTCTCCGAAAATGAAATGCACCGTAACAATGCGTTTATCAGAAGATATCCCCACCACCCCATTAGCAAAACATACGACCTTGACCTGAAGTACAACTCCTATTATATTGCCGGACATGCGAACGATCTCCTGTATTTGGGCAATACGACCGCTCCCCTGCACCTTCTGGAGGTCAACTTAATAACCAAGGACACGAATCATATCCGGATTAAATTGGACGAACCTGATTTGCCTTTCCGCTCCATAAGGATAGGGATTCTCGCCCCCTACTTCTTTGTAATGGATGGCAGTGTTCCCTGTATCTTTCGTGGCAGTATCACGGACTGGAAAGCCCACCTTTGGATGAAAGACCATGCCTATTTTACCCGTGCCCTCCCCATTGATCCCAATACCTTATACATAAAGACCATCAGCAGTAAAACAAACGAGGCCGTACTTGGGATAATCGAAAAGCAGGAAGGGACATTCAATGTAACCTTAAACCCAAACATCCTGGAGCGGCAATTGGACGGTATGTTTGACGTTGACGGTACCATGCTGGTCTCGGGGGACAACTCCCAACTGGGCTATGTTTACTTCTACCGTAACCAATTCATGGTCATGAACCCCGATCTGGAGCTGTTGCGCCGCGCAGAAACCATAGATACCGTTCAGGTGGCAAAGATACAGCTCTCCCAAAGAAACGCCCATGGCGAAATCAAAATGAAAGCCCCTCCATTGCAAATAAATAAGGGAGCCGTATTATATCAGGACCTGGTCATGGTCCAATCCGACAGGCTTGGCAAATATGAGGATAAGGCCATGTTGGACCAGGCCGCCATAATCGATGTTTACAACTGGAACAAACAAACCTACCAATTCAGCTTTTACCTCTATACCATTGGTAAAAAAAAGGTAAAGGCGTTTACCGTCTGTGGGGATCGTCTGGTGGCCATAATTGAGGACGAGCTTTCGGTATTCCGGTTAAAGCCCACACATTTTAAAAAACCCTTAAGGGCCCAGAACATGGCCAATGGCTATGAGAGAAGCCCCGAATAAAAAAATTACCGGCCGGTAACAGGGATGAGACCGAAAACCTGTAGAAAAGAGTAGGTCATACTATTTATTTAAAAACAATAATTATGAAAACGTTCAAGTCTAAATTGTTAATTCCGGTTGTAGCGATCCTTTTTGCCCTAACCAGTGCCTTTTCCACTTCTGCCAGTTCAAAAGCCGTTAGTATGGCTACTATAGATGGCTACACCGATGCTCCAGTACCTTGTACAGAACGCATCGATTGTTCACCAACAGGTGATCTGGTATGTACTAATGCACAAGGACAACAAGCCTATGCAAAACAATTTCCGGGCCAAACAACATGCCCCTTAATTGTATACAAACCATAGGGATTTTGGTTAGTTAGTTGAGGAAAGGGGCACTTGGCTCCTTTCCTTTTTAAAGATTGTTTATACCATTATCAACGGTTTAAACACCTAATTATGCTCAATTACTTTCCTTTAAAATACTATCAATGTGTTGCAAGCAACGCTTTAGGTGGGCAAAAGTAATACCGTCCTTAACGCTACTGCCCGTATTTACGATATCCTTTCGCAATGCCATTACTTCCGAAATGAATACGCTCTTGGCGTAATCACTAATTACATAGTACTTATCAGTTGGTGTTGGAGACGCATAGTTTTTTTGTTTGGATATGGCCCCTGTCAAAAAAGCAATATAGGCACTCTGTAATTCCTGTCTTCGGTATCCAATATTAATGTCCTTTTGGGTCAATTCGCTCCAAAGCCCCAGTCGCAACATGCTAAGTAGCCCTTTAACGGTATCCTCTTCGCCAGAAGCCAGCATCGTATGCGCTATCCTTTTAAGCCTCAAGGGCTCCAAAACTTCCGATAATAACTTTAGCTGATAGGACAGTACTTTATCCTCCGATGTGGAATATTTAATCCTACTGCTAAAGCTGGGATAAGTTAACCAGTCTGGTACATTAAAGGCATTTGCACATAGAAATGCCATAGCCTCCTCCTGGGTGTCCATGGGTATGGGTGTGTAAACAGGCCCTTTCTGGTCACCCGATTTATAGTGCGTGGAATAGCCCCCAATTAAGGACATAACATGTTGCATTTGCTCATACCACAGTATTACCGTTTTATTGTATAAGCGTTCCAAAAGCACATTATCGATTTGTGCCTTTGTCACCACGGGTAAAAGCGCGATGACCCTTTCCATATTTAACAGCCCCAGTTCGGCACTCTTTATGGGGTCATTATTATCGGCTACGTTATTGCTGCAGTCCGGGCCTATTTTTTCATATTGCCCGATATTATACCGGTACCAGGGAACGGCATCCTGCTCCCGGACCATTTTTTCCAAATTGGGCCCTTCGTCCCGGGGCGTGCTGATACCGGGAAAGGGTTCATAGCCCCATTTAATGTTGTAAATATCGGTAGGCCCCAGCTTCTGGACCAACAAAGCCGGTGGTACGCCGTCTTCAGGCTGAACCAAATAGTTATGCCGTGCATAGGTCATGATACTTGGTGTATGTCCCATGTCTCGGAGCCATTGCTTGTCCCGCATTTTTTCGAACGGATAGGTATATTCACCATAGTTGGCATCCCTGAGACCAAAGGCGTGCCCTGCTTCATGCGCCACAACGTATTGGATAAGCTCCCCCAAGAGGTCATCGGGAAACGGGTACTGTTGTGCGCGCTTGTCCAAGGGGCTACACCTTATAAAATAGTCATCCGAAAGGCGTTCATAGGAGCTTTTTATAATGATATCACATTTTAAAATTTCACCTGATCTTAAGTCCACTATTTTGGACACCGTCGATCCACCATCGGTATCTTCTCCCCGAATACCCTCTTTGTTTGTCCATCTTACAACGGAATACCCAACACTCTGCCGGTTTGTTTCTCCCCGGGGCCATTCTTCAACCTTAATGGCATTTTTAAAGCCTGCGGCCTCAAAGGCGGGCAACCACTCAAGGATCCCCGCTTTTATATAGGGTTTCCACTTATTGGGAATGTTGGTATCCAAATAAAAGGTAATGGGCTTTACGGGATCGCTTGTTTTTTTGTCCTTATGCTTCTTCTCCAAACGCCATCGTTCTATACTTCCCCTGGCGCTTTTGGGAAAATAATTGATCGGGCTTAGCTCTTCATCTATAAAATAACCCATACGGTGGTCCCACAACCTCGGGCTCATGGGCTCTGGTAGCATGAGGAAACTATAATTGACCAACTTTTCCAAATACCCTGCTTTGCCTGACAGGAAGTACCTTGCCTTGATGATGAGCTCGTTTTCCAGATACTGCACCTCCTCTATCGCGGAAACATTAGGAAGCAAGGTTTCATTTAAACCAGCATACCAGGGTATATGTGACTTTAGGAACAAATTCGTCACATCGATATAGACGCTATTTTCCGTACTTTTTTCGGCTATAACCGGAAACATCCCAATGATCGCCTTTTCTATGGTGGGGTCGTTGTTTACTGAAATCATAACCCCGGTCAGGGATTCAATTCTCGGGGTCTCTAAAAAGATTTGGTCCTTGTATTGGGTAAAGGCCACCTGCTTATAGCCCGCATTGTGCCTTACAAACAATAAGTCCTTCCCCAATAAACTTTTATTGAGTTCGAAGTATAGCTTACCATCTTCTAAATGGGCTTTTATAAAATTATGGGGTGCCCGAAGGCCATGAGTGGGTAATTGGCCGACCTGCCCCCATAGGGAGCAGGTAGCCAACAAAACAATAACTGAAAACAATAGCACACTGTTGAAGGTCAAGTCAACAGCTTTCAGTTCGTACCAGGTGCTTTGGGGGATTCTTTTAATAGCCATCATTTTGTGGGTTCAAATTAGGGTTTAAAATGAGTTCGGACTCCGGGATCGGTAACCGTACATCGGTAGATTGCCAATTGGGCTTTATCGGCGACAGCTCGGCATCTGCCCTATCGGTACGCTTCAGGTCCAAAAAGCGATGCCCCATTTCGGTAAAGAGCTCTATCCTGCGTTCCTGGAAAATAGCCTCCAGAAGGGACGCACTGTCCGTATCGGTTAGGGCTGCCAGGTCTGCCCGCTCCCTTATGGCGTTTAGTTGTTCCAGAGCCTCGCTTGTATGCCCCAATTGTGCATTGGATTCTGCTGCCATAAGGTATATCTCGGCCAGCCTGAAAACAATGGAACACTCCATGGTGGTTCCCGTATTACTATTCTGCTTATACTTAAAGGGGTAATACCAAGTATCGACCCCATTGGTAACGGCTCCTGTCCAATGTGTAAAACGGGCATCCCCGCTTTCAAAAGCATTCATAAATGTATCGGACAGGGCACTGTTGGGCGGTGGGCCACTTGTAAAAATATAGGTCTGCGCATCAATGGTATTGGCTCCCGCGATGCCGGCATCGAATTGCCAAAGGGTCTCAGGGCTGTTCTTTAGAAAGACCTGGTCTATCTCGGTATTGAGTACATAGTCCCCATTTGAAAGGATTTGTGTTGTTTCGTCAAGGGCAAGGCTCCACTTTTCATCATAGAGATAAACGCGCGCCAGGAGCGCTGCGCTTACCCATTTGTTGGGGCGCGTTCTGTTTGCCCCGACATAGCTTTCGGGCAATAAGGATTTGGACAGCACAAGGTCATCGATCAGTTTTTGGTATACCTGGGCTTCGCTAAGCCGGGCGACCTTAGTGTTTGTCCTGTAATCGGTTGACTCGACATAGGGAATATCCCCAAAGAGGTTCACCAGGTAAAAATGCACAAATGCCCTGATAAAATAGGCTTCCCCCAGAAATTGGTCTTTATCTTCCTGCGTCAATGCCGATGCCTTTTTGGTGTTCTCTATGATGTTATTGGTGGCGTAGATAAGGTTATAGCTGCTGTTCCAAAGGCCCAGCACGGCACTGTTGGTGGCCAATAGGTTATTATCATAGAAAAATTGTACTTGCTGCAAGGCGGTACTGTAGAGCGTGAGCTCATCGGTGTAATGCCCTAATAGGTGGGCAACTCCCGATGTCCCGCCATTGGTAAGTGCGCCATCCCTTAGCTGCGCGTAGATATCGGCCAAAGCCGCATTTACGGTAGCCGCGTCCTCAAACACAATGGCTCCGGTAAGCTGGTTGTCTGGTGGGGCGATCTCCACAAAGTCCTCACAGGCAGAGAAGATTGTGGTTATGAGCAGCACCAACGTTAATGCCGGGCTTCCCATACTGGGTATTAATTTAAAAATCGTCTTCATAGTATATGTTTTAAAAGGTGAATTGTGCCCCTAAAGTGATAAACCGTAGCGGTGGCACGGTGGCACTGTTACGGTTTTCCGGGTCAAGGCCATTATAGTCGGTAAGTGTCCATAGGTTTTGCCCCCTTAAAAAGAGTGTACAGCCAAGGTTATTGGTCTCCTTGTTACAAACCGTGTAGGATAAAGCCAGTGTCTTTAGGCGCACATAGGACGCATCCACAACGGCCGCATCGCTCTGGGTATAATTAATATAGGCCGTCAGCCCTTCGGGGTTGAGCCCACTGGTAAAGCGCTGCACGGTGGTTTGGTCGCCTGCTTGTTTCCAACGCTCAAGCACAGCCTTTGGCTGGTTAAGCATGGCCCCGGTAATCCCGTTGGTGGCCAGGTAATCCAGCCCTTGTTGTTTGGTAAACTGAAAGAGCAAGTCCAACTTGAATCTTTTATAGGACATGCTGTTGTTGATACCGCCATAATACCTGGGGTTTAGGTCACTTACCACCTGTTTGTCATCCGGGGCGGAAATGGTGCTATCACCGTTAAAATCGGTAAACCCGTACAGACCTGTCTGGGGATTGACCCCATTGGCCCCGTATAATTTCAGGATATTCAAGGGTTGCCCGACCACCAGGGTATTGGCATAGGTAGAACCTTCCAGATCGGGAAACTGCAACAGGGTATTTTTGGGAATGGTCAGGTTAAAATCGGTAGTCCATTTAAAGTGATCACCATTGATGTTCACCGAGCGCAGCTCGAATTCCCAGCCCTTGTTTTCAACAGTGGCATCGAGGTTTGCATTTAGGGTACTAAAGCCCGTGGTTCCCGGTAATGGAATGCCCACAAGTTGGTTGGAAGAGGTGTTGCGGTAAAAACCAGCGTTTAAGGAGATCCTGTCCTTCCAAAGCCCCAGTTCGATGGCCAGTTCCAATTTTTTATTGGACTCCCAGCTAAAGTCGGGATTGTACAACCTTAAGGGACGTATCCCCACGATGTTCTGGTATGGGGCATTTCCAAAGGCATAGGTATCCAGGTACTGGTAATCCCCTATCTGGTCGTTCCCCGAGGTACCATAACTCCCCCTAAGCTTACCAAAACTTAAAAAGGGCAATGCTTCTGCCACAAAGGCTTCTTTGGAAAATATCCAGGCGGCCCCCACCGCACCGAAATTGGCAAACTTCTTATCGGAGCCAAAGCGACTGGATCCGTCTCGCCGTCCCGTTAAATTAAGAATATACTTCCCACGGTGGTTCAGGTTGATACGCCCAAAAAGAGCCTGGTACCTGTACTGCGCTTTTGTATCGCCCAATATAAAGATGGAGGATGCAGCCGCCAGGTTTTTAATAAAGCTGTTATTGGTAAAGCCGCTGGCAAATTGCGATAAGCGGTCGCTGTTTTCTTCCTGGAACGTCAACCCCACCAGGGTTTGCACTTTGGTATGGGTATTTTCTGCATGCCATTGTAGCTTGGGCTCAATAATCCAGGAGTCCCGGTTGGCATTGTTATGAATGGCCGATGAAAACTCGCTACCCAAACCATAAGCGGGATTAAAGGTTGTGGACGGGATGGTCCTCAGTTCCTTGAGTCTGCTCTGGGTATACCCTAAACTGGCAGACGCTTCCAGACCTTTATATATCTTATAATTTATGGATGCATGACTAATCAAGTTGGAACCATTGGCAAGGTATTTACTGTCCAAATTCCTAAGCGGATTGTTCCATGTAGAGTTTTCCCAGTTAAGCGACCCATCGGCATTGTATATGTCCGGGGCATTGGGTGCCAGGCGTACGGCTTCCCGTACCAGGCTTATTGCAGGCAGGTTATTATCGTTTAAGGTATAGTTTGCCGAAAATTGCAGTGCCAATTTATCATCTTGGGACTGGTGGCTCACATTGCTGAGCACGGAAATCTTATCGTTGTTAAAGTCGCCCGGGAAAACGGTGGTCTGTTGGTTGTAGTTACCACTAATTAAAAACTGCGTTTGCCGGTTCCCTCCCGAAAAACTTCCCTCTACATTGGTAAGGTAAGCGGATTTCCCAAAGAGTTCCTCTTGCCAATCGGTATGCCTGTTGGTATCCCAAGTCCCGTTAACATCGTAGGCATTAAACGGGAGCGGGTCTATCCCGTCGTTGGCATAGGCCTCCTTGCGCATGGCCAGGTACTCGGCGGTATCCAGCAGGTCTATCCTATTGGCCACTTTGCCAAAACCGGTAGCTATATTGATCCGAAAGGCCGTACTGCCCATTTTGCCCTTTTTGGTGGTGATCAGTACCACCCCATTGGCACCGCGCGATCCATAAATGGCCGTGGCATCGGCATCCTTAAGGATCTCAATGTTTTCGATGTCTGACGGACTGATATTATTAAGGGGACTAAAGCCGATGCCGGGAACGATCGAGGCCGATGTTTGCCGGTCTCCCAGGGTCGCCGACGCATAGGGCACCCCATCAATAATATACAGAGGTTCGTTACCATTAGACCGGATACTGTTCCGGCCGCGGATCCTGATTTCAAAACTGGCCCCGGGAACACCCGATGTTTGAGTGATCTCCACCCCGGCCATACGCCCCTGGAGAGAAGCCAACGGATTGCTTACCGGTTGCTGTTCTATAGTTTTTGAAGTGATCCGGGCAATACTCCCCGTACTCTCCTTCCGGGAGACTTTATAATATCCCGCATTGATGGTAACCGTGCCCAGATCGGTAAGCTCGGGTTGGAGTACTACATCAATCCGGGTTTGGGTACCGACTGTGATTTCCTGGGTACCATACCCAATATAGGAAAACATCAGGACGGCAGTAGCAGGTGCTTCTATTTGGTAGCTCCCATCAAAGTTGGACACCACGCCCTTATTGGTGTTTTTTATTTGGACACTTACACCAGGCAGCGGTGCGCCTTCGGGATCTGTAATAACGCCTTTAACCACCTGTTGTTGGTTAACGGATGTCACCATTTGCGGTCGCCTTTTAACCGCATAAGTGTTGTTTAAGGTAAATGAGACGACACCCATTAAGATAAGGGTATACTTTAAGAAGCATTTAAGCCTCTTAACATAATTATTTTTCATAATTTTGAATTAGAGTTAAACATTAATTTGTTTGATCGCTAAGCCTCCTATGAACCGTGTGAAAGTTGTTTAGGAGGTTTTGTTGTTTTTAGTGTCTGTACATAGGCAAAAAAGGGTTTAGTTAATACCAGTTTAAAGTGGCCTTCATCAGCCCCTTTACGGCTCTGTTTTTATACAGGGATGCCCTGTACGTAAGTGACTAACCCAAAACAGATAAGGCAAAAGGGCCTTTGAAAGCGCATGTACTAATGGCTATTAATCGAAGTTTGTCCGGATACAATTGGTGTGGATACGTTAATTATGGGATAAAAAAGGGTTGCGTGGTTCCGAAAAATGTATGTGTAACGTCAATCCCATAACAAAAATAGCTTATATAGGGTTTTTGGGCTTCTTTTTAAACAGGATATCGAACACCGTAAGCCCCAACAATAAAAACTGCTGGAAGCCTGCGTGTTGTTTTACAAAATAAAACCGGTGTTGCATACCATTTAAATTTAAAATGCCCATTGCAATGCCCCGAAACTAAAACAACGCTAAGAAAAGAAGGTAACACGGCTAAAACAAAAAGCGTGAGACTCAACTTACCAACTTGAGGTACTGGTATACCGTGCAACGATAAGAGAGCTCACGCCTAGGTCGTGAGCAAAGTTACTTATCATCTCGTTGCAAAAATTACCAGTTTTCAAGTTGAGATTCAAAGCAATTGCTTCTAATATTTTTCTATCTGAAGAATTGCAAAAATAATTATTCAATGGCTAAGATAATAAAATATTTCAAATTACGGTCTATCGACCGAAATATTTTAAATACCATAACATTCCTTTGCTAATATGACGAACATCAATGAGAAAATATGTAGTTATATTACCAAGGAATGGCTATTCCCTTGGTTAAAAGAAGGTAAGTCTCAAAATTCTTTTGCAATCAAGCATAACATTGACGAAAGCACTGTTCGGAAAATAAAAAGTAAAAATGGATATAGAATACCTGTTGAGACACTAATTAAAATCTGTGAATCAAGAGGTATCAAACTATCCGATTTTTTTAGATTGATAGGTTCCTAGATTTTAAAACCTCAATATTTATCCAATAATTTACCCGATTTAAAACTTTGTAAGTTTTCTGTTTTTATTTATACCATAGTACTCAATTTCTACAAAATGCTTGACTGGTAAATGCAAATGTTGTTGCCATTAAACTTCTTACTTTCTTAAGAAATAAAGTTGAAAAAACCACTTAATACGTAAGAATATTATACGTATATTTGGATACGTATAATGGAAATATAGTTATCAAGGTAACTATATTCAATTGTTGTGCTTCATGTAAAAGAACCTACCAATGAAAATTGAATCATTAAGAATAGAAAACTTCCGTGCCTTTAAAGACGAAATAATTGAATTTGATGATTACACCTCATTTGTAGGTCCAAATGGAGTTGGTAAGTCGACAGTTTTTCATGCACTTAATTTATTCTTTAGACAGAGTAAAGACAGTCAAACCGATTTGCTTAAACTTTCAGCGAATGACTTTCACCATGCCAATATAAGTCAGCCGATTAGAATTACTGTTACTTTTTCTGCCTTATCAGACCAAGCGAAAGAAGAGTTGGCAGATTATGTTCGACAAGATAAATTGATAATAACGGCTATTGCTGTTTATGATGCTATTACTGAAAAGGCAGATGTAAAGCAGTTTGGAAACAGATTAGGAATGGAGGAGTTCCGAAAGTTTTTTGAAGCTGATAAAAGCGGCGCAAAAGCAGCGGAATTAAAGGAAATATTCAAATCATTTAAGGAAAAGTATGAGGACATTTCTAGTGCCAATTCAAAGGCAGATATGATATCCGCATTACATGATTACGAGAGCAAAAACCCTGAAAAATGTATCTTAATACCAAGTGAAGACCAATTCTATGGGGTTTCACGCGGAGTAAATAAATTAGAATCTCACATTCAATGGATTTTTGTCCCAGCGATAAAAGATGCAACTGAAGAAAGTGAAGAGTCTACCAAATCAGCTTTAGGACAATTACTAGCTAGAACTGTCCGTTCTCAAGTATCTTTTGACGAGAACATTAGGGATTTGAGAAACAATGTGCGAGCTGAATATCAGAAGCTCTTAGACGCAGAGCAAAAAACTCTTGATGATATTTCGGGTTCTCTACAGAATAGATTATCAAATTGGGCACACCCAAATATTACCGCTTCAATTCAGTGGAAACAAGACCCTGACAAATCAATCAAAATTGAAGAACCCTTAGCAGGACTTAAAGTTGGTGAAAGGGGATTTGAAGGTGAATTGTCAAGGTTTGGACATGGCTTGCAACGCTCGTATATGCTCGCTTTGCTTCAGGAGCTATCAATGTTTGACTCTGAAAACGTTCCTACTTTATTAATGGGGATTGAAGAACCTGAGTTATTTCAGCACCCACCACAGGCAAGGTATTTGGCCGAAACTTTAATTGAGTTATCTGAATCAAATTCTCAAATTATTATCTGTACACATAGTCCTCTATTTATTCCAGGCGATAGCTTTGATAAGATTAGACTTGCTCGTGAAGAAGGAGAACCGAGTGAAACAAAAATTAAAAGACTGACCTATGAATCTTTGGCCACAGAATTACATTCTGTTGGAGAAAAGCTTGTGACTGAAAGTGGAATGATTGCCAAACTTTACCCTTCGCTAAATCCAGTTGTTAATGAAATGTTCTTCTGCAAAAAATTAATTTTAGTTGAAGGTCATGAAGATATTGCATACATAAGCTCTTACTTGCTCCTAACAGGTGGTATGACCGAGTTCAGGCGCCATGGTTGTCACATTGTTCCCGTAGAAGGGAAAAACAAGTTAATCAAGCCGTTAGCAATGGCAAAACTTCTTGACATACCAACTTTCGTTGTCTACGATAGTGATACTGATAAAACAACGGAACATGAGGTTCCAAAACATAAAAAAGACAACAAAGCAATTCTCTCATTAAAAAACTATGCAGATGTTGACGAGTGGCTTGCAAGTACGGTAATTAAAGATGACTTGACCGCATGGCAAACCAACTTGACAAATGAAATTATTAATGAACTCGGACAGGATTTAAAAAAACATGAAGACGAAGCAGCTGCATTTTATGGAAATGCAGGTGGATTAAAAAAGAATCCTCTAGCGATTGCAAAGAGTTTAGAGTTAGCATGGAACGAAGGAATCAAATCTCAAATTCTAATAGACTTAACTGCAAGAATTATAGAATTTATCAATAAATAAAATATTAAAATGAATGATGACTATAAGGACGAGTTTTTATTAAGGCTGAAAAAAAGTGAGTTATATAAAGCCCTTAAAGAGAATTGTTCTGATAAAGACGTTAATGTAATACCGCTTGTTGAAGATTGTACCTCTTATGCATTTCAAAGGACCAAAACCATTGTGAGACACATGGGGGAATTTACTCTCCATGATGGCGACCATCTTTTTAGAGTTCTAAACTTAATGGAGCGATTGATTCCTAAGGAAACTATTGATGAACTCACTAGTCCTGAATTATTATTGCTAATAATCAGTGCCTTTTTTCATGACATTGGAATGGCTCCTGATGAAAAAGAAGTTTTAGCGTGGAAAAAAGTTTGGGATATTGAACCGATAATTGATGAGAATGAGCAAAACACATTCAATGATTTCAAAAGATTTTACAATTCTCGACCAGAAGATGAGAAAAGATTGAAAGATTTGATATCTAAAGGTAATATTTCACAGGCAGACACTATAAAATCATATCTCATTACAGAATACATCCGTCAGACACATGCTGATAAGGCAAGAGATATAATTGAGCAAGATTGGTCGGAGAAAATCAAATTTAGAGATACTGACTTAACTGTTGAATTAGCTCAGATATGTTACAGTCACAATGAAGACGCATTAGCTCTATTGGATTTAGACAAAAACTTACTTTGCGGTTCAGGAGTTTATGCTTGTTTACCACTAGTCGGGGTGATTCTAAGATTAGCCGATATTCTAGATTTCGATGGGAAAAGGACTCCTTCAGTTCTGTTCTCGCATTTGTATGTTAGAAATCCTATTTCAATTAATGAATGGAACAAACATAGAGCAATAGAAGCTTGGGACATTAGTCCTGACTTAATTCAATTCAGTGCAAAATGCACGCATCCAGTTATAGAGTCATCGATACATGAATTCTGTTCTATGATTGATCATGAACTAAGCTTGGCAAATAACATTATTTCTACTCTAAACGAATTTCACACAGCAAAAGATAGAAACTTACAAATCAAGTTACCTCTCAAGGTAAATCGGGAAAAAATAAGAACCAAAACAGACATTAAAAACAGACCAGTTTACATCTATAAAGACACTAAATTCAATCTAAGTAAGACCCAAGTCATTGAACTATTGATGGGTACAAAGCTTTATGGAAATCCTGAAGTCGCATTGAGAGAACTTTTGCAAAACTCAATTGATGCTTGTTTACTTCGTAAGGCGCAGGAAGACAAATGGGGTAATTTGTATCAGCCTAAAATTCTTGTTAAGTATTACACTGAAAATGAAGAAGATGTTCTTGAGGTAATCGACAACGGGACAGGAATGGATGAGTACATTATAGATAATTATTATTCTAAAATTGGCTCATCATTTTATAAGTCCAAAGATTTTTACAGTCTGAAAGCTGAAACTAATGCTGATTTTTCACCTACCTCTAGATTTGGTATAGGCATTCTCTCATCTTTTATGATTTCAGATGTTTTAATTGTAGACACTAAAAGAGTGTATGGTCCTCACAAATCAAGCGACCCATTGAACATTACAGTTGAAGGCCAGGAAAGTATATTTTGGATAAAGTCGGGAACACGTGAAACACCAGGAACATCAACTAGATTAATCCTGCGAAAAAGTCATAATCCATGGGATAGAATGACAGAGAATGAGTTTATTGAGAATGTTGAAAATGTTATCCCAAATCCACCTTTTGAAATCAGCATTGAAACCCAATCTCATAAAAAGAAAAGGGATGAAAATAGTTTTAAGGAAATAACATCATACTCACTTAAGGACTACACTTGGCAAGAAAATGAGAATATCAAATTTATAGACATTCCTATTGATAGAAAGGATATAGGATTGGTAGGGTCTGCTACTGTTGCTATTTTAGAAAGCAAGAATAGACCAGTTGAAAGAATTGAATTAAACTCCAGAGATATTGAAATAGAAGGAGAGTCTTACACCTTAGAAAGAGAACTTAGAATTGATGTTAATTCTATAAAAGAATCATCAAAGACAATCACAATTAGTGATGATGGAGACATTCGAACAGATGACTCGTCCAGTAAATTGGCAAGTTCGAATTCAAAAATTTCTTTACATGGTATTGAAATTCCTTCAAGTCTTTTTCCAGAAAGATGGAGAATGAAAAACAATCAAGTGAAAATAAATTGGCCATTTCCGCTGATAATCGTAATTGATGTTTGCGGTAATCGAGATTTAGACTTGAACTCTCCAAGAACAGAAATAATAATAAGTGAGAAATGGACTGATTTTGAAGAGCAATTGGCACGTATTGTTTGTCAACATATTAAGGACTCCGTTGAAATAGAATATTGGAATAACCTTTTTGAAATATTCAATAGCTCAAACAGTAGCGAAAATTTCAAAAGAGCTCTAAATGAATTGAAATAAAACACGAAAGCACAATCGAGTAGGCGGCCGTGAACGATAAGTCCACGGTGCACCTCTCACACCACCGTACCCTTCGTCTAGTGCTCAGGATAAACCAAGCGGGTCGCGTATACGGCGGTTCAAAAATGATATTTACCTTTGTAGTATGTTAGCATACTTAGGTAGCCTTGTAGCCGTTTAATTATTGGGTTAAAAAAATGGTTTGATGTCATTTTAATAGAAAGAAGGCTTCTCCAAACAAGGGTTGTAAGTTTTTATCTATATTTATACCCTGAAAGTTATAATTAGTGGTATAAAAGATCCTCTTATCCCGAAACAAAAGATGGTAAATTGGATAATGATGCCGCGTTTAACGAGTTACCTACAATATGAAAAACTTGACTGCAACAAAATTTGTAGATAGATTAAAAGAACTTTTAGAAAATTACAATTTGACAACTGAACAGGAATATCTTAACGAGATTTTAATACCTGAATCAAAAAATAGCAACTTAAATCTAACTAAAAATTTCTTATCCGATTTACATAATAATTACGACCTATCTGGTCGTACAATCGGATTTGATTTTCTTGGACGGTTAAATGAGAATTTTGATTATGTGTTTTTTGCCATTAATGACCCATTCTACATAGGACTAGACAAAAAAACTAACGAAATAATAATGTATGATATGGAATTTGAAAAGATACATTTAAAGTTGGCGAAGAATATTGAACAGTTTACACAGATTATTCTATTGATTTTTGAATTTGGACTTCCTGGATGGATTAATGAAAAACAATATTCGACAGACGACCGAAATAATTTATTGACAAAAATTAAGGATATAACTGGTTCGGAATATTGGACTTTTTATGAACAATCATATGGAAATTAAAAATACTGTAGGTAGTCAAGTAGGTAAAGGGGAATCTCACCCCTAAACCTCTCGATTCATACGACTCTTGTTATACAGTCGGTAAGGCCTAAATAGTTAGACCAGTTTGTATCCCAATAAAAGTTGAAAATGGACCTCATGTTGTTTTCAATCTTTATGATGGAACTGTTGATAAAATTACAATTGTGGATGGACACCAAAACCACTGATTTTTTGTTAGGATGTAAAAACCTTTATTTTTTAGGAATTCATCCCTTCGATTTTAGCAAATCGGACTCTGCCGAATACAAAGGAATTGTTGAACTTGGAAAGGAAATAATACAGGTAATCGGAATTCAAAGTTTTGCGGAATTTATTTTGGAATATCAATATCGTGTTGGAATTTGGTCATCGTTTATAACATTAGAGTTTGGAAAACCTGACCGAAATGAAATTCTAAAAATCAGTGGAACTGAAACAATATTTTCAGTTTGTTTGGAGAAAATTGAGCAGAACGAAATTAACGAATTACCGACCGATATTATTGAAAACAAAAATAACTGGATAAGAAAAATAAAAACGTGCTACAATAACTAAGATTCTGTGTGGTCGGTACGGCCAAACATGAACACTGAGCCTGTCCTGAGTGTAGCCGAAGGGTTACCCCTGCCCATAAGGGACTTGCACCCTCTAGAAAAATTCGTACATTAGCACGAATGGATGCCCATGCTGGGCACGCACAACGTGTATAATTAATTGCTTTGACAAGTGCTTATTTGTAAAATTCCTTCGGAATTGGAATTTTCTCGCGTTCGTTTTTGTTTACTAAATTAGTTGCTGAAACACGCAACTAACCATACACAACAACGTTGGTAACAAGCTGAAAAAAGAAAATTTATTACCATTTTGGTAACTTTTTTATTATATTTGCGACAAATAAGTATAATGTGAGAGTAATAGCGAAACGAACTTTACGAGACTTTTGGGAAAAACACGCAGACTGTGAAGAACAATTAAAGTCTTGGTTTAGAGAAACTGAAAAATCCGAATGGAAAAATATTAATGAATTAAAAAACGATTATCCAAGTGCGAGTATTTTAAAAGACAACCGAATTGTTTACAATATTAAAGGTAATAACTATAGATTGATTGTAAAATTCAACTTTGAATATCAAATATGCTGGATAAGATTCATCGGAACTCACGCAGAATATGACAAAATAGACGCAAATAATATCTGATTATGAAAATAACACCAATAAGAAACGAAAAAGACTATCAAAACGCTCTAAACAGACTTGAAGAGATTTTTGATGCAAAAAAAGGAACTGAACAAGGAGATGAATTGGAAATCCTTTCAATCTTAATTGACAGATATGAAAATGAAAACTTTCCAATTGGAATGCCTGACCCAATTGAAGCTATCAAATTCCGAATGGAGCAAATGGGAATGAAACAAAAGGATTTAGCCGAAGTTGTTGGATTTAAAAGTAGAGTTAGCGAAATTTTAAGCAAAAAACGTAAACTGACTTTAGGAATGATAAGAAAACTGAATTCAACACTTCATATTCCGACTGAAGTGTTAGTTCAAGATTATTAATAAAAAAGCCAGTTGCCAACAATGGTAGCCATTGCACAAGCCCTTGATGTTATGAGAATAAGATCTAAATAAGCCCTTTTAAGGGCTTTTATTTTGCCGTGTAAATTGCTTGCACCCTAAAATTATGAGGCTTAAAAAGACGTAAAATGTATTGTAGGGCAGCTTTAAAGGCAAAACGAACATTGGACAGGCTTGTCGCCCTGGCTAATTCGGTTCGGTTTGTGCCATCGATTTCGGAGTCATTGTGCCATTGATTTCGGTTTAAACCGTGCCACATATTTCGGTTCGACTTATGCCAATTATTAACCAATACTTTAAAAGCCAGCAGATAACAACGACAACTGTTGCACAACCCCATAGTTTTTATAAAAACACCCACTTAAAGAATGCTTGTTTATGTTGGATTACCAATAGAAGCTGCAAAACCATTTGTTTATTCCTTTTTATTCTTAAAGAATTAAAGCTTGTTAGGGAAGGCTACATTTTTAGGGAAAGCTACACAACGGTTGTAAGTTTTTATCTATATTTATATCCTGAAAATTATAATTAGTGGTATAAAAGATTCCCTTGTCCGGAAGCTAAAGACGGTAAATTGGATAATGATGCCGCTTATAATGAGTTAGCCACCATTTAAGCCTATGAAAATTAAGTTTATAATAATTATCGGATTTTCGTTTTTATTATGTTCTTGCGATTGCCAAGTTTTGGTGAAAGGAAAAGTTATTTCATCCATCAATGGAAAACCAATTAGTGGAGCGAAAATCGAAATGGTTGACAGAAACCTGAATTCCACAACTGACAATAGCGGAAATTTTAGAATTGGGGAAATAACTGGACGTTGTTATGCTCCAAAAATTAAAGTGACGTACGAAGGGTATAAACCTTTCGAAATTGAACTGGAATCGGACTCCGATTATCAAAATTATAAATTAAAAAAAGAATCCAAATCTGTGGACTTTGAAGAACCGTTTTATCCAGACCCGAATGATAGAAACACTTTTATTTCATCAACATGGATTGAAAAATATAGTGAGGATTTTGAAATGAAATCTGACAGTTTAATTATCTATCTTGACGAGGACAACCCTGCCAAAGAAATTGAATTGATTAAACAAAAATTCAAAAATAAAAACGTGCTACAATAACTAAGATTCTGTTCGTGTGGTCAGTACGGCCAAACAAATACAGTCCACTAACTAATCCGCTTCCTCAACTTTTTACACAGGTTAGCATATAGTTTTATGTAGGTGGGCTCATCTATAGCGGTGCAGTCCTCCCACTCTTCCAGATCTTTCGAAATGTCCTGCCAGTTAGAGTATTTAAAAACCATAAAATCGGTAGTGCCCGAGTTCGTAAGGCTTCTCAAAGATTGTTCGTATAATGCCATAGCCTCTCCATTGGATGCTAAAAGGAATAATAACTTAGAATGGCCTTCCATAATTACCAGGAAGTAACACGCATAAAAAAGGGTTAACATCAACAAACAACATTAACCCTAATTAATCGCCTCAATAGCAATAATCGCATTGATTATAGCTTCTCTCAATAAGGTTCATGTAAATAGCTATTCACAATACAAATATACAAGTATTTTCTTTATTATTAAAAAGATTTTACGTACATAATTTCATTATCCTATGCTCGTATTAAGTTGAGGGAAATCATATTTATGTTTTAGGTGCAGGTATTCCATTGGGTAGTTGTACTTATAAGCCTCCCTAATAATGTTAAGCTTATTCTATTTTTCTTCCGATCGTTTATAATCGAGAGTGTATATATTAATATAGAATTACCCCACATTTCAATTTAAAAGTATACCACTTATTACCAACTTGAACATCCAACCAGAGATGTTCAGAAAATGATAAGTATGTATACAAAACAGGAAATAATATTAAAGAGTCACCGTGAAGGTAAAAGTCAGCGATTGATAAGCAAGGAGCTTGGGATCAGCCGTAAAACCGTAAAAAAGTACATTGTTCAATTTGAAGACCGTTTACAGTCGGGATCTCCTCCCCAAGAGGCCATAACAAAGTATTTGTCCGATGCTCCAACTTATCAGTTGGGCCAGCGCAAGAAATTAAAACTCACCTTAGAAGTCCAACAGGCCATTGATGAGTTGCTGGCGACCAATGAAGAGAAAAGGCTCCAGGGACTTCGAAAACAACTGCTTAAAAAATGTGATATTCATGGTCTATTACAAGAGCAAGGCATTGCTATAGGCTATACTACCGTCTGTAATTACATCAGAGAAAAACAAGGGAAGACCGTCCCTAAGGAGGCTTATATCCGCCAGGAGTATGTCCCCGGAGAGGTCTGTGAGTTTGACTGGGGAGAAATCAAGCTTTATATAGCAGGGAAGCTAACTCGCTTCCAGCTGGCTGTTTTTACGGCCGCATACAGTAATTATCGTTACGCTGAAATTTATCAGCGACAGGATACTCTGGCCTTTATGGAATCCCATGTGAGTTTTTTTGAACACTTGCAGGGGGTCCATAAGGAAATGGTCTATGATAATATGCGGGTAGCCGTATCCAAATTCATAGGCCCCCACGAAAAAGAACCCACACTCGCTCTGTTGCAATTGCGTGGGCACTATCATTTTAGCATCGTTTTTGCAATAGCCATCGCGGAAACGAGAAAGGTCATGTAGAACGCAGTGTAGAGTATATACGGCGTAAGAGCTTCGCAGTGAAATCTCACTTCACCAATTTAGAAGAGGCCACAGCCTGGTTGTATACTAAAGTAGCGGCCCTTAACAATACCAGGCAAAAACTCACAGGAAAGACGGCCAAAGAACTGCTTGCTCAGGAAAAGGCCGCTCTATTGCCTCTGCCCACAAAATTGCTCTGCTCGGAGCAGATCCAGCTTCGAGTAGATAAATACGCTACGGTAAGCTACAAAACCAACAGGTACTCGGTACCTGATCATTTAGTAGGCGAATTTGTTCAGGTTAAAATCATGAGCCACGAGCTATGGTTTTACCATGATAATCACAAAGTAACTACCCACTTAAGGAGTTATAACCTCCACGAATGGATCATTAAAATCGATCACTACCTGGCCACTTTTAAACGCAAACCTGGCGCCCTGGCAGGGAGTATAGCCTTAGCAAGTTCCGGGTATCTAAAAGATCTTTATCAAGCTCATTTTATGGGAGAACCACGCAGCTTTATCGAGCTACTGGATTATTGCAGCCTGCATAGTGTCACGGATGAAAGGTTAGCACAAGCCGTAACCCAGCTAACCCAGAGCCCGGTAAAGCAACTGACCACAGAAAAGATAAAAGCACTGCTGGGAAATAAACAAGATCATCAGGAACCCCTTAAGTGGACCCAAACCACAGCGATGGCTAAATCACAACTTCAACAATTATCAACACTCATAAATTAAAGAACCTATGGATAAAACGATCAACCAGCGTATTGAGAACTACAGTAAAGAATTACGACTACCTGTATTTAGAAGGGATTTTACGGCTTTGGCTAAAGAAGCTGCCTCCCAGCGCCTGAATTATGAAGACTTCCTTTTACAACTCATGGAACGCGAATATGAAGCTCGGGTAGAGAACCGTAAGAAGTCCCATATCCGGCAAGCGAACTTCCCTTCAAAGATGTATTTAAATGACTTAAAGCGGGAGCAATTACCGCCCAATGCTATAGAGAAACTTCCGCTACTGGAACGTCTTGACTTTATCGAATCTGGACAAAATATCGTATTAGCAGGAAATCCTGGTACCGGTAAGACCCATATTGCCGTAGGCCTTGGCCTGAAAGCCTGTCTACAGGGGTATAAAGTATTATTTACCACGGTACATAAACTATTAACCCAAATACGGGAATCGCACTCCCAGCGCACCCTAAAGATTATGGAAGCACGTTTTGAGAAGTACGATTTAGTAATCTGTGATGAATTTGGCTATGTCTCCTTTGATAAGGAAGGATCCGAACTCCTTTTCAATCATCTTTCTTTAAGAGCCGGGCGTAAATCAACCATAATTACTACCAATCTCGGTTTTGAACGTTGGGAGGAAATCTTCGGTGACCCGGTACTAACAGCAGCCCTGGTAGATAGGTTAACTCATAAAGCGCATCTTATAAACATGAACGGAGAATCATACCGATTGAAAGAAACCAAACAAATGATGAACAAATGAAAAAACGAAAAAAAGCCTCCCGAGAGCCGCCGGTATCCCTGTTCCCTGGGGGGTACCCCCCAGGGAACAGGGATACCATTGTTAATTAATTTAAAATGGTATACTTTTGAAATGAAATAGTGGTATACTTTTCAGTTGAAATAAACACGAGAGTTAGTCAACTTCTCCTATTGGCCAATAAAGGCGGTGGTTCCCCATTAAACGGGTTCCACCTGCTTATGCTTTTTGCAGACATACCGGAAGCCCTTATCACCGCCCGATCCCCATAACGTTCCCGCATTTTGTCCAAGGCCTGGTAGAGGCTTATGGTTTTATCGTCGTCCTCAAACAAATCGATTTGATGGCCTCCCTCTACCAAATGGCTGAACTTAACCCCTATTAACCTTACCAATAATCGTCTTTGGTACAGTTTGTTACAAAGCTCCAACACCACGGGGATGATGTGATGGTCGGCAGCACTATAGGGAATCCGCTTTTGCTGTGTATAGGTCTGGAAATCGGAGTACCTTATTTTAAAGGTGATACATGCGGTTAACTTATTGCCCCTGCGCAATTGATAGGCCAGGTTTTCGGCCATGGCAATGATGATGCTCTTCAGTTTATGGACATCAGTGGTGTCCTTGTCAAAGGTGCGTTCGGTTGAAATGGACTTACGCTCGTGGTACTGTACCACGGGGCTGTTATCGATGCCATTGGCCTTTTTCCAGATGGAAATACCATTCTTGCCAAAGACCTTGTACATCATTTCCATCGGCATCTTTTGGATAGTATGGATGTGCTTGATACCCAAATCACACATGGCCTTATAGGTCACATTGCCCACCATAGGGATTTTTTTAACGGATAACGGGGATAGAAAAGGCTTTTCATTGCCCATGGGAATTTGTATTTGGTTATTGGGCTTGGCCTCTCCCGTGGCGATCTTGGACACCGTTTTGTTGATTGACAGCCCAAAGGAAATGGGCAGCCCCGTTTCCCTGATGATACGAGACCTAATTTCAGATGCCAATTGCAAACAGCCAAAGAACTTGTCCATACCCGTTAGGTCCATATAGAATTCGTCGATTGAGGACTTCTCGTAAAGTGGCACGCTTTCCTTGATGATTTCGGTAACGGAGTTGGAAAACTTTGTGTAAATACCCGAATTCCCCCTTAAAACAATGGCCTCGGGACATAATTGTTTTGCCATTCTCATGGGCATGGCCGAATGTACGCCAAACCTACGTGCCTCATAGCTACAGGAGGCCACTACGCCCCTATCGGACGTACCACCGATCAATACGGGCTTACCGATAAGCTTACTGTCCAGGAGCCTTTCACAGGACACAAAGAAGGTGTCCAAATCCATATGTACTATCGATCTCTGGTTTGTCATAAGGCCAAGGGTTTATCGGAATATCTCGGGTCTTCAATAATGGCCAGGCGTTCCATTTTAGAGACTTCAATGGTCAAACAATCGAATTCTTCCATGACCTTTCCGGTAATGGTGTAAATGCCCTTGCCCCTAAAGGGGTATTGCTTGGCAACCGGAGGGAAATGTACCGTATCGATAAAATCGCCAGCCACATCCAAAAAGGTACCGAAGTACATGGTCTTGCCATTTGAGGTCAAGGTTCGCTTTATCGTTACCAAATAGCCTTGGATGGTTACTGTATTGCCAATGTTGTTGACCAAATCAAATGCCCGCATCGGATCCGTTAACGGCTCCAACAACAATTCAAACGGACTGCATAGCGAGTACCCCAATAGCTCTATTTCGTCAAAGGCATCCTCCAAAGTACTTTGGGGGAGTTCTGGAACGGTAAAGGCTTTGCGTTGGGGCTTGAACAATGTCATGTCATGTTCGTCCCAAGTCGTCTTGCTTACTTTCATATGGGCTTCCCACAACAAGGCTCTTTTGTTTTTATTGGTGAATCTAAATGCATTTATTTTAATTAGAATTAAAAGCTGTTCAATGCCTATGGCTATACGATCAATAAAATCATCCAAATCAAAGAACAATCCATTCGCTTGACGTTCCTTTACAATAGTGCTGCCAATTTTATGCTCAAACGAATGCAGGAACTTAAAACCTATGTATATGGATTTCCCCTTAATGACCGTATCGACACCACTGTTGTTGACACAGGGCGCTTCAATGATGCCGCCATGCATGCGCGCTTCATGGACATAGTATTCCGTTTGGTAATAACCACCATAGTTATTGATGGTCGCCACCATATATTCCAATGGGAAATAGGCCTTAAGGAAGAGGCTTTGGTAGCTTTCCACCGCATAGGAAGCGGAATGCCCCTTGGCAAAGGCATAGCCGGCAAAGCTTTCTATTTGACGCCATATCTCCTTGGTGAGATCGAAAGATTTATTGGCCTTTTTACAGTTCATAAAGAATTGGTCCTTGACCTTTAAAAACTCGTCCCTTGACCTGAACTTACCGGACATGCCGCGGCGGAGCATATCGGCCTCCCCAAGGTTCAATCCCCCAAAAAAATGGGCGACCTTGATCACATCTTCTTGATAGACCATAACGCCATAGGTCTCGGGCATGATATCGAGCAATACTGGGTGGGCATCCTTCCTGCGCTCGGGATAACGGTAGCGCATGATATATTCGCGCATCATCCCCGACTTGGCAACCCCAGGGCGAATGACCGAACTTGCAGCGACCAAGCCCAAATAGTTATCCACTTGAAGCTTTTTTAGGAGCATGCGCATGGCTGGGGACTCTACATAAAAGCAACCAATGGCCTTAGCGTTCCTTAATAGGTACTTTATCCGCTCGTCTTGTTTAAACCGTTTGATATCATGGATGTCAATTGGTGGCTTATCGGGATGGTTGTATTTTACGATTTCAACGGCATCCCTGATCTTGCCCAGGCCCCGTTGGCTTAAAATATCGAACTTATACAATCCAATATCCTCAGCAACGACCATATCAAACTGCGTAGTCGGAAAGCCCTTTGGCGGCATAAAGGTGGCCGTGTAATACTGGATCGGTCTTTCGGAAATGATAATGCCCCCGGCATGGATACCCAGGTAATTAGGGAAGCCCTGTATGCGCCTGCTATAGGTAATGACCAACTTGGACAGATCGTCCAGTGTACTGTAATTGAACGTTCCCGAGGTCAATGTGTCAATTTCCTGCTTAGGTAAACCGAACACTTTTCCCAGTTCGCGTATGGAGGCTTTAAACTTAAAGGTATTGTAAACGGTAATCAGGGCGGTGTTCTTAAACCGTTTGAATATAAATTCGGTAACGTCATCCCTATCGGTCCAGGAAAAGTCGATATCAAAATCGGGTGGGTTCTTTCTATAGAGGTTAATGAACCGTTCAAAATAGAGATCCAGTTCAATGGGGTCTACATCGGTAATACGCAACAGGTAAGCCACAACACTGTTGGCACCGCTACCTCGGCCAACATAGAAATAGCCCTTGCTACGGGCATACTTTAGGATTTTCCAATTGATCAGGAAATAGGACACAAAGCCCTTTTCCCTGATAATATTAAGCTCTTTACTGATACGATCCAACACCTTGTCTCCAACGGCATCGTATCGGTAAGCTATTCCCTGATAGGTCAGCTTCCTGAGCAGCCTAAAATCCAAATCCGTATTACCCGTATAGGATTCCTGGTTGTTTGGTCTTTCCCGTGAAAAATCAAATGCAATATGGCAGGCTTCTATCAAGGCTTTGGTGTTGGATATAATTTCGGGAAAGTCCGCAAACGCACTCATGATATCATCCAATGGTTTTACGACCTCATGAGTTGTGCCCTGCTCTTCCAAAGGGAGCTTGCTCAACAGGGTGTTGTTATCGATGGCACGCAATAAACGATGGGTGTTATAATCTTTCTTGTTTGTAAAGGACAGGGTTTCAAGGATGACCACTTTATCCAAACGGTTCACTAATTTTGAAAACCTAAAGCGGTTGAGATCCTTTAGGGATATCCCGACAAACTCATCTTTTCCTGATGGTTCTTCCATATGGTTTTGATAGGGGTAAATGGTGATCGTATCTTGAATGTATTGCGGCCTTTCAGGAAACGGCAAACCATGGTGCAAATGATGGGACAGGTACGCATTGATACGCATAAAGCCATTATTGTTCTTGGCCAGCAACACAAACTGTTGCTTTGCACCATTTCTAAAATCGACCCCAAGGATGGGTTTTATATTGTAATTACTGGACAAGCGTACAAAATCCAGACAGGCCGAGGTGTTGTTGATATCGGTCAGTGCCATAGCGTTAGTGCCATAGTACCGCCCAATTTTAAGCAGGGTTTCCGGTGCTATGGTACCGTAGCGTAAACTGTAATATGAATGGCAATTGAGATACATATAGTAACAAAACACAAAATTAACTACAATATGTAGTTATTATTGCTTAATTTTGTAGCAATATGAGTTATTTTGCTATCAACTTTAAGCATTTAAGAACCCTAAAGGGGTTCTCACAGGAGCAAATGGCCGAAGAACTTGGCATTACGCGCTCCAGGGTCGGGTCGTACGAAGAAGGCCGGTCTGAACCGCCCTTGGATTTATTGTCCAGTATCTCGGACTACTTCAAGTTGCCCATCGATGCCATGGTGAAGAACAACCTTAGCAAGGTTTCCGACACCTCGTTTATCAATATTGGTAACCAAAGAATCCTGTTCCCCATTACCGTAAGCGAGGAGAATGAGGACTTGATTGAAATAGTCCCCAATAAGGCTACGGCTGGTTATTTAAACGGTTACGATGACCCGGAGTATATCGAGCAGTTGGAAAAAATCAAACTGCCCTTCCTGCCCTCTGGCAAGCACCGTACCTTTCCCATAAAGGGCGACTCCATGCTTCCCGTAAAGGATGGTTCTTATATTGTGGCCCGTTATGTAGAGGATATCCAGGATGTTAAAAATGGGAATACCTATGTTGTTTTAACGCTAAACGAAGGGATCGTTTATAAGCGCATCAGATTCACTGAAAATCCCGAGACCCTCATGTTGCATTCCGACAACAGAAACTACCAACCCTACGAAATACACAAAAAGGACATCTTGGAACTGTGGGAGTTTACCTGTTGTATCAATACGCAAGAGTATGACGAGAGCGAACTGAAGATCAGTAGTATTGCCCAGATGTTACAGGAATTGGGCGTGGAACTGGAGCAGCTTAAAAAGTTATAGAATTAGAATAAGGTATCCTTATCCAGAGGTGCAACAAACTCAGGCTTGTTAGTGTCGATCCCTTTTTTATATAAATCCCTCGTTACGGGATGTGCCCTAAAAGGTCTATCACTAAAACCGGTTGCCATGAGTTCATTAAGCTGCGGTTGATTTAATCCAGCATCCAACCAATCTTCATAATAATGATCTGCCAAAACCAGGGGCATCCGTTTGCGCTTGTTATGGATCTCAGCAAAGAACGGATTGGCCTCCAGTGTTAAAATGGTAGCCGTATACAGGGCATCATCCAATTCGTTGTACAGTCCGGCAAATAAAAACAGGTCACCTTCGAGATGTTCATTTGAAGGCTGAAAACAGAAATAGGGAATGGACACCCCATTTTCATGGTGTGGCTCAAAAAAGCCATCGGCCAGCACTAAACAGCGTTTGTCCTCGGCACTGTCCTTATAGGAAGCCCGTTCAAAAATATGTTCTGAAGTCGCATTGAGCGTGTTGCTCTTTTTCCAAAAGGCTTCAGGGTCGTGTGTTCCCCAATCGGGTACCAGTCCCCATTTGGCTGGGTAAATGGATTCGGGCTCATTCATTTTAATGATATAGAGGTTGCCATGGGAAAAGCCGTTTAAATGGTAATAGGGATCGTAATCCAATGGATCTTCAAAAGTAGCCCCTATTTTGTTCAACAAGCGTTGCTCAATTTCTTCTCTTTTTTTCCGTAACGAGGTAGCATAGCACATGTTACTAATTTAATAAAAAATAGTGAGCTATAACTTTTTGCCCCTTCCCAAACATAGATCATTACGTCCCGGACGTATTGAACAGGGACGAAATTTCCTTATGGATCTTTATAAAATTACTTTCCATTTCCAAAGGTGTAACCTTTAAAGGGGTAGGCAGCTCTCTTTGTATTTCGGGGTGCCTGAACAGCACCTTTCTATCCTTACCATCCGCAAACACGACAAATTCCCCCTGCTTTAGCCTAAAGAAGGTTTCTGCCCTACGTTTGGGCACTTCCCGTTCCCCTTTTGTAATTCTAGCCTCCCAGGACAGTCCCGTCCCTTTGCTTATGCTCCGGGTCGGGTTCTTGATGATCTCGAAAAAGCGTTCGTAATATTTGGCCGTATCGGGATCGTTTACCTTTCCAAAGAACTGATAGGAGAGGTTGCTCAATATGGCTTTACTGGCCTTCTCCCCGTAGAGCATATCGTTCTGTACCTTGTCCTGCATCACATAAACCGTAGCAATGTCATAGCTCCGTAGTGTCGCTGGAACACGGTGCATGTTGGGCAATCGTATGGTCGGGGCTTCTTCCAACAGTACAAATGAAGGCAATTGGTTGCGTTCGCTCATCTGTTTGGTAATGGTGTGTACAATAGTGGCAATGACCGGGGAAAGCGAGGCATCCTTTTTAGGGTTATTGACTATGGATATGACCGCCGGGTTTTCCGGACTGTTCACGTTTAACGGGATCTCGTCTGCCGACAGTGCCATAAATATCTTCTTGGTGCTGATCTTCTTAAAGGCATTGGCCAGGGTACTCTTCACCCCTGCCGTTTGCCGCTCCGACCCTACGCCGCTGATAAAGGCATCGGCCATGGCCCTGGAGGTCAGATTACCTTTCAGGAATTTTAGAAGGCTCATGGTATTTATTTGCTGGTAAAGGGCTATCAAATGAGGGATCGTACAATAATCGGGATAGTCGGTCTTTAACCGCCATATGAGCCCACTGATAAGCCCCTCCACGGCATCCTTGAAAAAACGCGAGGTACTGTTGTCATCTCCTTCCTTTGTCTCTAATAAATTCTCCAAAAGCACTCTGGACACCTCATAGACGCTTTCTTCATCAGGCAGATATCTTGGGGCTATGGGATTGACCCTGCAATAGATGGGATCGAAGGATACGATATAGAATTTGTGACCACTGTTTCGGAACAAGGGATAGGCCATTTCGGTGATCTCAAAGTTCTTATAGTCATGGATTACTCCACAAAACTCATATTTCTTAAAGTGATCCATTAAACTGTAGATCACACTTTCGGTCTTTCCACTGCCTGCGGCTGCAATTACTGAGATACCCCGACGTATGTTTTCCAACACCAGGTTATTCCCCCTGGTCTTCATAATTACTTTATATTCCTTTCTAAACTTTTCGCCTTTGGTAGTTCCGCCATAATAGGCATAGCACATCACATTGATGAACTGTAATGGTACAACCATTAGGAGTAATCCTTTCACCCCGGCTTGAAAACCTACCCCAAGCTCAATAATAGTTAAAGACAGTACTAAACACAGCACTATCACAAAAAAGCCATGTCTTGCATACCTGTTGGCCGTATAAGCTATAAGTCCTCCAAAGATCCATGAGGCAATAAGCACATGTAATTGAACGTCTATCATAATGTTTGGTTTAAATACCTATGGAACCTGAGTTAATAGCCACCTCTACGCCTCTTTTAAGTTTCATCAGGGCCTTATAGGCCACCTGTACTTTATTGGTCGGGATGGTCGGCACGTTGACACCAGCCTTAAAAAGCATTTTGAAAGCGGCCTGTTTCTCCGTTATCGGCAACCCTGACAGTATCGCCAAAAACCGCTTGGGATCTTTGTCCAATGCATTTCTTGCCCTATAACTTTCCACAAAGTTTCGGTTATACTTGAAGGTCTGGTCAAAGGTCTTTTCGGCAGCCTGGTAAAACTTATCCCTATCAAAGCCCTGCTTTATAGTTTTCCCGTTAAGAGTGGTTTCAGCAGCTTTATGTTGCGACAGTGGGGAGAGTTTAAAGCTATTGGTTGCGTCTTTATGACTCACAATAATGTGTACATGGTTTTGCATGCCTTCTTTTTTCATACCCCTTACGATGCGTTTTCCATTAATTTTATGGGGAGCATCCCTTTCCAAACGGTCTATTTCCTTTCGTATACTTTTGGCATTCCCTATAACCTCTCCCCGTTCTATCCTTCTCACCTCTTTTTGGAGCTGCAATATTTTTGTGGCATAGGGCTGGTTCTCCCGGATCTCTTTGTCAGTGCCTTTATAGGTGCGCTGTTTTTCTATCCTGGCATAGTATTTAATATCATCCACAGTAACTTGATTGTTTCTATGGAATGAGGCTGCATAATCCTTCATAAGTTCCCTAACATACTGACGGAGTTTTTCGGGGTCGTTGCTTATTGCTTTCAGTTCACTTTGGGAGGGGCTGACTACCATGGAATAAAACCTGGGCTCTTTCTTGTTTAGTTTTGTAGTGTTCTGGTCGATCTGGGAAATGACTTCCTCTGCACCTATTTGGTCATTGTACTGGTCAAAGAAATGCTCTTGAAGATCGGGATGCACCGTTTCATTTTCTTTTTCCAGATAGTTCACAAAATCCCGGACACTCCCCTTAAAATTTTCCCCTTGATGTTGTTTGGAAATGGTAATATACATACTTATGAATTTTTAATGGATCGTTTATATTTTTCTAATTCTTCTGAAGACAGTTCCAACTTTAAATTTCTTAATATGTCCTTACTTTAAATATATCCAATCGTACTGAGAATTTGAAATGCAGAATGTTCCCAAATACTCCGTTTTAGAACCAAGTTTTATGATTTTCGCCAATACTCAAAAAATGGACAGCAATTTATAACTGGACGCCATGGAAAGTTGACTATTTCAGGTTCTAAAAAATCAATTATTACATAGTAATAATCAACTTAAACTGAACAGTAATGATAATTGTGAACCCTAGCTAGGGGATCTGTTTTTTTAGCTCCTTTTATTTCCTTTCATTTAACGTCATAATGAACTAAACCACTATGGACTGAAAGTCCATAGGTTTGTTACACGAGGGGCTAAAGTCCCTCTTTTTACTCTAATATAAAATTAGAGTTATCTGAATTTGGTTTTCTATGATGCTCTAAAT